>PUNP01000215.1 GCA_003551785.1 Candidatus Brocadiaceae bacterium
AGGGAGCCGGGAAAAATCTGGATCATGGGGGAGATAATCCATAATCCAACCGTCAATCACTGTTTGCGGAAAGCCGGCCTGCGAATAGTCGAGGAAACGCATCGGGAACATTTTTTTCAGCGGGCGGCGCAAGATGATGTAATCGTGATTCCAGCTTTCGGGGTTGACCAGCAATTGGTGGATCGATTATCTCGGCAGCTTCCTGACAATCAGATTATTGATACCACTTGCGGTTACGTTAAACGCGCCTGGAATTTTGCCCGCAAAGCGGTGGGTGACGGCCGCACGCTGATGGTTTTCGGCAATCCCGAACATCAAGAGATCAAAGCCGTAGTTTCAAGGGTGCTGGAATTTGAGCAGCCGGTTGTTTTTCTGCGAAACCTGAAGGAAGCCGAGGACTTTTCAGAAAAAATGCTCAGCGGTGAATGGCGCCAATGGCTCTCCGAGAGAGGTGTGGATCCCGATAAAACCAATCTCCGGAAACCGGCCTTGATAAGTCAGACCACTTTGCTTTTGAGTGATGTTGAACAGGCGAAAGCAGCCATCGGCCGGGCAGTTCATGATTTTGGCGGAGAGCTTCTGTATGAGCCCACTGTCTGTCGGGCAACGGAAGAAAGACAGAAGGCCGCCTCGGAAATTTGCCGGGAGGGATGTGATCTCTTTCTGGTTGTCGGCGGCTATTCCAGCAGTAACACCAACCAGTTGTTTCGAATCGCTCGAGAGCATGGGAAAGCTTTTTTCATTCGTGACGCCTCAGCCTTGCAGCCGAAGAAAATCATTCATTATGCACCGGAAAAGGATCAGCGGGAAATTATCCAAAACTGGCTCCGTCCGGAAGATAAGAGAATCGGCATCTTAGCCGGTGCCTCCTGCCCTGCTTCGGATATCGGGGATGTGATTCGCTGGTTCAAAAACCTATAAATTTTCGGGAAAACATCATTGTCCAGCGAGGTAAGAAGGTCATGATTTTTTTATGGGTTGTTATGGCTGCCAGCGTGCTTTGGTTCCCTAGCTCGACCCCGTCCGGAAAGCGGTTGAGGCCTAATTTTGTGCTCACCTTGTCTCGTCCGCCTCAGGCGGATCCACAAAATGAGGAATCGAAAGAAAATCAGACAAGGTGCGAGATCCGCCTGAGGCGGACAAGACTAGGTTTTATTATTCGTGCGTGTATAGACCATAAACACTTTTCACATAACCTCTGTCTATTGATTTTCAATAAGAGATTTCGTCAGCAACTGTATCTGTTGCTCCCAGGCGGGGGCATTATCTCTATCCCTCAGCTTATGATCACAGGCATTCATAAGCAGGCGTTTTATAGTTTTTGGTCGGTCACAGTCTTTTTGGAATAATGCTTTGAAAAAATGGGCAAACAAGTCCAGTGATATAGGCAATATCTTTAGTCTTGAGCTTTGTTCTTTAGAGTAATACCATATTCCATGGCGGAATGTCTCTAGCGTGTTAATATCAATTTGACTAGCTACAAATAGACCAAAAACCGGTTTTGCATAACTCATGGCAATATCGGCTACATGTCTTCGGACGGGTTCGCCCTCGACAGCTTCTTGACGAGAGCCTTCTGTAAGTGTAACTTCAACCGCAACAACGAAATCTTTGAATTCAAATACCATGTCTGGGCCACCCCCGGGAGCTGTGCTGATAGGAAGAAAATCTGTTCCTACCTTGAATCTTCTAGCTTGATATGGCTGATTCAAATTTGTGTTTATTGCTAAAAAAGCACGCCACAAAATCCATTCAAAATAAGCAGGAGCTTCGTAAAAGGGGACTGTTACATTAGCATACCGCCGAGTCTTTTTTACCAAAGCATTCATGTAATCAGAAATCTCTTGCCAATATTCTTTTTGTGATTTTGCGTATTCGGTTTCTTTTGCTTCAAATAGCAATGCTTCACATTTGTACATGGCAAGTTTTATTTCCCTGATATCATTGGATACCGGGGGATTGTAATTGATTTGATACTGCCGAAGATTGACAACCATGTTTTGCAACTCTAGTTTGGCATTGAATAGATTGTCGATGGGTAATGCCCGTCCCTTGCAGAGTCTCTTAAGATACTCTATACCCTTAGGTGAACTATAAATATCTTTGGATAGCTCCTTCGACAAATGTTTTTTTGCAGGAGTCAATTCAATGCCGGAAGCTTTAGCTTGGACAAGCCCCGTAGCTTTCATATATCTGATATTTGTATCAGCATAATCACGAAAAGTTTGTTCGATGTATCCATGTTTATTTGCTGCCTCTTTATAAGCTTTTCGAGCAAATTCCCGGGAAGATTTAGCTTTTCGGCGATTCTGTCTGAATTTCAAAATTTTGTTCGCCACTGAATGTGGCTTGTCGTTCCCACTTGTCAGTTGAATGATTACAGCAATTTCCAAAAAAGAAAGTTCACTGGCTTCATTAAGCTTTTCCAGCTCAAACAATATTGCTAGTACCATTGACAGGGGAGAAAAAGATTTTCCCGAATAGTCTTTTTCTATCGGTGAGGGTATGGCGTATGCTGATATAGCCCTAAGGAAACATTCTTGCATTGCTGGAATATTGGCGGATGTTTCAATTAAATTTTGGCCATTCGGTGAAATAGCATCAACGGGTCCCAGATCAGACTGTAATTTTCCTAAAGAGGTTCTGGATAAGTCGGGATATATAAAGCCCAATTGACTCATTGCGGCGCGCCATTTTCTGCCGACGCTTATGGTTGTGTCTTCTCTCAAATTGACAATGCCTGCACTGCCTAGTAAATCCCGGAAAGCACGTTCAGCTTTCTTGCCATGTAAATTCCCCTCCAATGGTGAATTTGCCAATGCTGACACCCCATAATAAAGACGAAATGGGCTTCGTACGCTTGTATTGCCAAAATGCCAAGGCTTTATAATATCCTTTTGCGTTACTGAAATCGGGGTTTTTATTTCGCTTCAGTGCCAACGAATATATATTCTTCAACATTGTTTCTGTTGTTTCCCACTTTATTACCCTGATTTCCAAAAGAGTATTTATATTTTACGGGAAACACACGTACTTCTTTTTTATGTTTTTTCATCATTGTAACAATTTCTTCCATAGTAGGGAAGCAATTTGAAGAATATGAAACTACTAAAATGTTTTTATGAAAACGAGTGAAAAGTCGGTCGAAAGCTTCTTTTGCGCCACTGCGAGAAGAAAACAATGAGTGGTAGGATTTAAATTTACGTGTTTTTGTATGAGACTGAATTGACACCCCTTCCCAGTTTCTAGCAAGGCCTTCGACAAAATGATATCTGCGTACGTATTCATTGTCGGAACAAGATGAATAGTAAGGTGGATCGATATATATCAAACTGCTGGAATCAAATGGCGTAACCTTTAAAGCGTCTTCTCGTAATGCCATGTTTTTTTGTCCATTGTCAAAAATAGCACGGTTGATTATCTCTACGGCATCCAAAAAATGTCTTGCCAATGAGATTCGTAAGTCTTTCCGACCATCATCGTAGCGTTGTCCTACGTAAGTAAAAATACCGCGGGCTCGCTTTTTCATACATGCCCTGATTAAAGCGGCCATTGCTGTCGCATGCTTATACGGGTTGTTAATTTGTTTGATATTGGCTCTAATTATATCAATTAACCTATTGTCTTCTTGGGAATAATAAAGACCATCAAATGTCCGCTGTACAAAATCGTCAGCTAAATTATTCTCAGATAATAAAGTTTCTGCTTCTGACAGATCCAGTATAGTATGATTATTTTCTATCAAAGCCTTGGAAAAAGTTGAGGACATATACATGTAATCATTACTGATTACGCGCTTCCCTGCTGCTTTCATTAAATATCCTACAATTCCCGAGCCCGAGAATAGGTCTACACCTGTGTCAAAATCAAGATGACGAATGATTTCCCAAAGAACTGGCAACAATTTACTTTTAGAGCCCATAAAACGAGTAACTGGATACAATGTGACTTGTCGGGGCAAATTACTCTTTTTTGAGCATTTTAAAGGGATGACCGCATTTTTGTCATGTTCCGTGAAAACGAAATCTTCAAAATGAAGCTGTTCATTGTCTTCTCCAATGTATAAACTATGTTGTTTTGCCCATTCATAGTAGAAATTTCTGGAATTGTGATCTGTTAATTGCTTTGTTTTTTTTCTTTTGGGCGTGATCGTAATGATAACATCCTGCCCGGTCCTGCCGCTTCCATTACATGATATATGCCTTTTGCTTGGAATTACCTCGATTCGGAAGCTTGAATAAAGTTTATGCACCAGCGGATGATTTGAATTGGTCATAATGATATAACAACCTAAATCTTGTAATTTTTCAACCTTCGCGGCAAGTTCGATATGATCCTTTTTGCTGAATTGTTCTTTGTTGTAGCGATTAAAATCTGAGTATTTTGATACTGGCACATAGGGCGGATCAAGAAAAATCAAGTCACCTGGCATTGTAAATTGTTCTAAAACAAACTTGTAATCAGCGCATATGATTTTTGCTTGTCGTAATAAAGCTCCCGCTTTACGCAGTCTTTCCGCATCAATAAAGCGCGGATTTTTATAGCGGCCAAAAGGGGTGTTGAATTCACCTCGTCGATTTACTCTATACAAACCATTGAAACAAGTTTTGTTCAAAAACAGAGTTCGGGCCGCTGCTTCCGCAGGTGGCATTTCGCGCCAATTTAAAGTTCTAGTCTGATAAAAACACTCTTCTGTATTGCTATAACTATGAAGAGAATCGATGACGGCATCGGTAGAATCAGCAATTTGCTTATAAAAGTTGATCAGTTCCGGATTTATATCGGCGATAATCGATTTTTGTGGAGCCATTGCAAAAAAAACAGCGCCTCCTCCAAAAAATGGTTCAATATATTTACTTCCCGACACATAAAAAGATTTTAGATGAGGAACCAACTGGGACAACAATTGGGATTTTCCGCCCGCCCATTTCAGTAGTGGACGGCAGTAGTTATCTTTAGTTTTATTTTTTCCCAATTTCATTATTTATCCTAGCCGCTTGACAGAAAAGCTAAAGACCAACATTTACAGAAACCAAGGTGAAAATTGCCATTCACAAATTTTCTCAGCATCACTCAAATACAAAAAAATACAATAATTCTTTTATAGCTCAAGTCAATTGCTACCTTATCTGCAATACTTCTACTATAACCATTCGGGAACCAAGCCAAAACTCAATTTGCAAGCTTGAAAAAATGCTATAAGCTACTTTGCTTTGAGCAAGATAGATCACTTGTCTGCACAGCATCAGCCAAACCGTTCAATCTGGTTTTGCCATGACTCAAACTAAATGAACATGGGGAGTCGATAAAAAAGGCATGTTTTATTGATGAAAAACAAAGCGGTTTTTTCCCGACTGCGCCGGGCACATTTGCGGGTGGGGCGGCGCGGCGAAAGATGGGCGGCGGCACTGCTGAAAGAAATGGGATTTTCCATCCTGACTTGTAATTATGTCGGCAAAAAAGGAGAAATTGACATAATAGCCCGCAACGAAAGGGGGCTTTCCTTTGTCGAAGTGAAAACACGTCGACGCCCCGGCTGGACACGGCCGGGTGCGGCGGTGGGGCCGGCGAAACGACGGAGAATAATAAAAACCGCCCATCGTTATTTGCGGGAAATAGGATTCCCGCCGATTGTTTATCGATTTGATGTGATTGAGGTAATTCTGAACGGCAGGGGGTTGAGAGATATACAATATTGGCCGAATGCCTTTAATGAGGAAATTTTATCCTCTCCATTGGATATGCGTTTCCCGGATATGCCGGCGGAATATGTGCGGGCGGTGAATAGTATATAAACCGGCGTGGGGTGAAGTGCCTGGTGCTCCGGGGGCTTTGACTGCCCCCAAGGCCGGAGCCCCGCCTTCAGGCGGGACTCCGGCAGTTTAACGAACTCAACAACGTGAAGTCTCATACAAGCCCGGTCGCCGGCGCAAAGCGCCGGATACCCCGGAACAGAAACAGCGGTTAACGAGATCGGCGACGATAATGGTAAACG
>PUNP01000735.1 GCA_003551785.1 Candidatus Brocadiaceae bacterium
ACCGTACAATTACTTGAACTTTATACCTTGATATCGTAACATGAAACTCGCTTGGAATATTGCTGGAGGGGGGTCAAAAAAACCCGGAAAAGGGGGTCAATTTATACCCGGAATCTACAATATGGCTACAGGCAAACAGGATGATGGAACCACGATATTCACTTTGTGGGGAATGAAAACAGCTACCGTGTGGCACGACCGCCAAAAATGGTGGGATGCGCAATATGGCGATATTCTGTCTGAACTGTTGCCGCTTTTTGAGAGCTTATGGATATCTGGACTATGGCATAAACCTTTGAAAGATGCAATTTACTGGTATGTACTCGCCAATTCTCTACCGAATGCAGATGCGAGTTTAATTTTGGTTCACAGTGCTTTGGATCTTCTTAGCTGGGTATATTTAGTCAAATCGGAAAAATCTTTGAGTAAAAAAAAGTTTAAGGATAAAAAATCTTCTGCTGCTGATAGATTTGAGCTATTATTCAAACGATTGGGGATCCCTAACAACAAGGCGCCAGGTGTAAAAGAATTAAATGATACGTTCAAAAACACAGAAAAAGAACGGAACCTAACGCAGGCATTCTCTGATGTTCGCAACGATATTGTCCACCCAGACAGTTCCAAGATAAAAGAAGAGTGCCGAACAGAGGCTATTAGAATAGCTTCTGAACTCGGCCTATGGTGTTTAGAACTGTCATTGCTGAGCATCATTGGCTACACCGGTAAATACCATAATCGCCTTAAACACCAATGGTCGGGGGAGGTGGAAGCTGTTCCATGGGCAGAAAGTGGATAATCTTGATATCACATTTTGTGATATCAAGATGGAGTCGTTACCAGTTTCCACTAAAAAAGTTATGGATCCGGAAAGAGAAAGGCTATGACAAAAAGCGGTAAAGACCTCATACCCGAAGAAAGAATCCTCAGCATCATAATGGTGATCCGGGGAGAGAAAGTGATCCTCGACTCCGAACTCGCAGAACTTTATGGAGTTGAGACGCGGCAGCTCAACCAGCAGATCAGGCGCAATGCGGATAAGTTTCCCGGTGATTTCATGTTCCAGTTGACAAAAGAAGAGTTTGACAACTTGAAATCGCATTTTGCGACATCAAGTTCCGGCTGGGGCGGACGAAGAAAACCCCCGCTGGTCTTTACCGAACACGGCGCTTTGCAGGCCGCCAACGTCCTGAACTCACCGCAGGCTAACAAAGTGAGCGTCTTTATCGTCAGAGCGTTCGTCAAACTCCGTGAAATGGCGATGACAAATGAGAAATTATCGCGAAAGTTTCAACAGCTTGAACGACGCGTGAGCGAGCATGACGAGATTCTGGTCGAACTGGTATCGGAGATACGAAATCTTCTCGATTCACCGAAACCGGAAGAAGGCAAAGGGAAAATAGGATTTGCAGAACCGAAAAAACAGTCAAGAGAGTAAAAAAAGGCAGAACCTGAGCACCACCTGCTGTAAGTTAACAGGAAAAACAAAAAATGGCAAAAAAAGGAAAAAAGTCCGAAAAACAGGTCGAAAGTCTCAAACACAAAGATAAACGCAAAAACATCCCGACCGAAGAACTGCGTGGGTTCGTAGCCGCCGAAGAGCCTGAAAGCGAATACATGCTCTACCCACGTGACCCCAGCCTCGATCCGCAGCTCGTCTGGAAAGGCAAGGATGCCCAGGACGCCGAAGAACTTTCCGTGCCCATTACGCCCATCTATATCCAGGAGAAAATACACCCCGAAGCCATCGTCGAAAACGTGCGGGCAGAAGCCGAAAAAGACCGACCGAAACAGGTGGATCTCTTCGACGACTTCAACGGCATACCGTTTGAGAAGATGGTCGATTTCTACCACCACGAGCAGAACTGGTCGAACCGCATGATACTTGGCGACTCGCTGGCCGTGATGACGAGCCTGGCGGAAAAGGAAGGACTCAAAGGACAGGTGCAGATGGTCTATATCGACCCGCCTTACGGCATTCAGTTCGCCTCGAACTGGCAGGTCAGCACGCGTGACAGGAGTGTAAAGGACGGCAATGCCAAAGACGCCACCCGACAGCCTGAACAGATACGCGCCTTCCGCGATACCTGGCAGCTCGGCATCCATTCCTACCTCGCTTACTGGCGTGATCGGCTGGTCGCCGCAAGGGAACTGCTCAGCGACAGCGGCAGCGTTGTCGTTCAAATTGGAGACGAAAACGTTCATTTGGTGCGCTCGCTCTTAGACGAGGTGATGGGCAATGAAAATTTCGTAGGCGATATTATATTTGTCACTTCGACGGGCCGCACATCAAAATATATCGATTGTGTTGGAGATCATCTAATCTGGTACGCTAAGGATAGTAACAATCTAAAGTATCATCAATTATATTTCGAAAAAAAATTCTCTATACAAGGAGATCACAAAGATTTAGGAGGTGAATATAATTTAGCAGATCTAAGTTCTCAACACCCTAGCAAAACGAGATCGGTTCCATACGAATTTCGCAAAAAAATTTACAATCCACCGGACGGACGTCAGTGGGCCACAGATCCCGACACCGGCTTGCCTCGTCTCGAAAAAGCTAACAGGATCGTTGACTATAGTGAAAGCCAAATACGTTTTAAAAAGTACATAACAGATTATCCTGTTTCCAAGCTTCATAATATTTGGATGGACACTCAATTTGGTGCATATCGATCAGAGAAAATATACGTGGTCCAAACTAACACCAAAGCAGTCCAACGTATCCTTCTGATGACCACCGACCCTGGCGACCTGGTTCTTGACCCCACATGCGGCAGCGGTACCACCGCCTATGTTGCCGAGCAGTGGGGGCGGCGCTGGATTACCGCAGATACCTCGCGCGTGGCACTGGCGCTTGCACGTACCCGCCTCATGGCTTCACGATTCTCCTACTACATCCTCTCCGATTCACCGGAAGGGGCGGAAAAAGAATCCGAAATCACCGGACTCCCGCGCCCGGATACGCATACCGAAGGCGATATTCGCAAGGGGTTCGTCTATGAACGCGCTCCACACGTCACGCTCCGCGATATCGCCCATAACGAAGAGATCGACGAAATCCACGACCGGTGGCAGCCGAAACAGGATGAAGTGTGCATGAAACTGAACGAAGTTCTGGGTACTGAGTTCGAAGAATGGGAGCTGCCGCACGAGCCCGGGGACGACTGGCCAAAGGGAGCAAAGAAACTGCTTGAAGAATTCCGGAGACTGAAAAGCAAGCGGCAGGAAGAAATCGATGCGTCCATCGCCCGTCGCAGCGAACAGGAAATCCTCTACGACCGGCCCTATGAAGACAGTCGTAAGGTCAGGGTAACCGGACCTTTTACCGTAGAAAGCCTCTCCCCCCACCGCAATATCAGCATCGAAGATAAGAAACACGACGCCGAAGAAGGACGTGACGGATGGACTGTCAAGGAACTCGGCCCCAACCAGTTCGGACACGTCGTCATTGAAAACCTGAAAACCGCCGGCGTTCAGAACACCGTCAGGGGCGAACGGATGGTGTTCGATGTCATCGAACCTTATGCGGGGCAGTGGATTCATGCGGAAGGGCAGTACACCGACAGCGACGGTGAATCACATCGGATCGCTATATCCATCGGGCCGGAGCATGGCACTGTCGGCCCCGAACTTATACGGGAAGCGGCGAAAGAGGCGGTTCAGGGCGTCGGGTTCGACACGCTGGTGGTCTGCGGTTTTGCATTCGACCCGCACGTGTCCGAAGAGGCGAAGCGCTATGGGAAGCTGGTTGTGCTGCCGACACGCATCAACGCGGATTTGCAGATGGGCGGCGAGTTCCTGAAGAAAACCGGAGCGGCTAACCTTTTCATGGTTTTCGGTGAACCGGACATCGACATCGAAAGATTGGACGACGGCCGGGTGCAGGTCGAGATAAAGGGCGTGGATATTTACGATCCGACGACCGGTCAGATACGCTCCAGCTCCACCGACGATATCGCCTGCTGGTTTATAGACACCAGCTACAACGGCGAATCGTTTTTCGTCAGGCACGCGTATTTCTGCGGTGCGGACAATCCGTATGACAGGCTGAAAAAATCACTGCGGGCTGAAATAGATGAGGCGGCTTGGTCGATGCTGTATGCAACAGAAAGCCAGCCTTTCGGAGTGCCTGAAACCGACAAAATAGCCATAAAAGTCATAAACCACTACGGAGACGAGGTTTTGAAGGTTTACGAAGTGCCTGAAAAAAAGCCAGCTGATTATTAAGATCGAGCTCGACAGCGATGAGATTGAAAGGTGGAGAGAGCGGATTGAGGGATTGCTGGACAGGTTAAAGATAGAATAAGCGGCAGCAAAAACAGTATAGGGCAGATTAATGAAAGAAAAATATAAAAGCATCGTTTTAGGTGCAATATTTAGCATCCCGATCGCAATAGGCGTTACATGGTATTTTCATACTCCCACCAAAATCTCCCGTTTGCATCTGCATCATATGGAAACCGATTGTATATTTGCTTCGGATGATCCAGCATTTCAGCGTATTAAAGTCTATCATGACCCCGGCTTTGGGCGTCCGCTTCTTGAACTCCCTAATTTTTGGAGAAGCCTATTTATACTCCAGAATACCGGCGATATTCCTATCTGCAAGGATGATATTCGTAAATTTCCTTACCTCATATTGTCGCCTATTCAGCAGGTTGTCCAAGGTATTATTATCGAACAGGATCCACCAGAAGGTGAATGTAGTCTTAACATTTCGCGCAAAGGAGATGATCTTGAGATTCAAATCGAATTTGACCTTCTGCAACCGGAAGAAAAGATAGTTTTTGCCGTCTACACCGTCGGTCCCGGTCCTGCGCTCACAAAAGCCGATGCACGGATAAGTGGATTAGAAAAATTTAGGATAACTGAAGGAAGATCTGTTGGCTTGGAATACTTAAAAGATTTGGATTATTAACATAAACACAATAATCAACGGCGGTAATTGAGTATACGGAGAAATGGATGGGAAACCAACAACAAAACGAATCTAAGCGACAACGGATAACCGAGTCTGATCCTTCCCCCAATGAAATGCTGGGACGTGATAAAACGATCCCTACATCAGCTGGAGTTAACACAGTGTTAGATGGATGGATTGAGAAGGGTTCTTCTGGATTTCAAACCGACGGTCACTACTTCATTATTACCTCCAGCGGCAACAAAAAGCAACTTGAGTGCCAAACCATCAGACATGGTCTCCTGATGTCAGTGGAACCCGGATATCCAAAAGACCGCCTTGTACCAGCAAAAATCGTGATAGAAAGAGGGCGTCATGCTTCTGTTTATCCGAACCATCAGAGTACCCAGATAATAAACAAAGCAATTATTCCGGGAAACAAACAAGGCTATGTCGTCAGAGATTATATTATGCACCCAGGCAACGACGACAAAAGCCAAACTCCCATGGACCTTGTTATGGGCTCCCTTCCAACAAAAACAGTCCATAAAGCTAAGCAAAAGTCAATAAATATCTTCATTTCATACAGTCACGCTGACAAAACTCTATGTGAACAGCTTCTGGTTCACCTTTCTGGACTTGTCCGCAGGAAGATTATAAGGCGATGGTATGATCAATGCATCACCCCAGGGGGCACAATCGATCCTGAAATTGAAACTCATCTGCGTAACTCTCAAATAGTGATGTTATTGGTTAGCCCAGATTTTCTCGCATCTGATTACTGCATGGAGGTGGAACTGAACATTGCCTTGGAAATGCAAAAGCGAGGGGAAGCTTCAGTAGTTCCAACGATACTGCGACCCTGCGACTGGCAAGAAGAGGCATTCGGTAAATTCCGAGCATTGCCTGAGAACGGCGAGCCAATCACAAAATGGAAAAATCAAGATGAAGCGTTTTTGGACGTTATCTGTCAAACGACAACTTAAAATACCGACTGACGACAACTATTTTTCCCGATCGGGAAAAATAGTGTAAGGTTTGGGGAACATAACTCGAACAGAGGTTCCCCGCATGACAACGGACCAACAA
>PUNP01000244.1 GCA_003551785.1 Candidatus Brocadiaceae bacterium
AAAATTGATAGTGTCCAGCTCGTTTCCGAGGAACATACCAAAATTGAACCTACAGAGGAAGCTCTTTCTGAACTGATGCTGGAACTGGTGAATGAGCATACCATAGAATAGCATAACATTTTCTTCACTTGAATTCTCTCCACTGGAATGAGCAAGGGAATAATTCTGATATAAATTATTAAAAGTCTGGAAACGTTAAGATATGAATGATAACAAAAAAAATATTTGGGTTTTTGCAGAGGTTGAAGACGGTAAAATTGCTGAAGTCAGCCTTGAGCTGTTAAGTAAAGCCGGGGAATTAGCAAAAAAATACGATTCAGCAGGGATTGGAGCGTGCATTTTAGGCTCGGACATAGAGGGTTACACAGAAGAACTTTTTGCATACGGGTGTGAGAATGTCTATATGGTCGATGATCCGAATTTGAAGGATTATCGCACTCTTCCCTATACAGAAGCTTTAACTCAGGTAATGAGAGATAACGCCCCTGAAATTATGCTTTTTGGTGCTACTGTTATCGGACGTGACCTGGCCCCGAGAGTGGCATCCAGGCTGCAAGTCGGTCTGACTGCTGATTGCACCGACCTGCAAATAGGACCGCATAAAGATAATGCCAAAGATGTGACCTATGATAAAGTCCTTTATCAGATAAGGCCGGCTTTTGGCGGTAATATTATCGCAACAATCGTGAGCCCTGAAACCCGACCCCAAATGGCAACAGTCAGGCCGGGAGTGATGCATAAATCGGAACCCGATTATGCGTTAAAAGGTGAATTACATGAGGTTGAAGCAGAGTTTTCTTCCGAGGCCCACGCACTCGAAATTATTGAAAGACATACGGCCCGGCATAAAGTCGATCTCTCCGGTGCAGGCGTTATTGTAGCTGGCGGTGCAGGGGTGGGAACGAAAGAAAATTTCCAGTTGCTGGAGAAACTGGCCGAGGTTCTTGGTGCTGAACTCGGTGCTTCAAGGGCCGCCGTCGATGGCGGGCTGATAGATAAACCGCACCAGGTCGGCCAGACAGGAACCACCGTACGCCCCAAACTTTACATCGCCTGTGGTATCAGTGGTGCTATTCAGCATAAAGTAGGGATGCAGGATTCCGGCAAAATTATTGCTATTAATACCGACCCGGATGCTCCGATTTTTGATGTAGCTCATTATGGAATCGTAGGAGATTTGAACCAGGTTGTACCCAAACTCATTGACGCTTACAAAAATAACACCAGGTAAGGAGTGATTACCGTGCCAAATTACTTTACAGACAATGAAGACATTATAGATTTCTTCGATAATATGAGTATCGAAGAGTTAGTAAAATTGCAAGAAACGGAGTTTGAAGATGCTCAGGTTTATGATTTTGCTCCTGAGAATTATAAAGATGCTGTTGACGCATATAGACATATTCTGGAACTCCTGGGGGATATTTCTGCCAATTTCATCGAGCCAAGATCCGAACAGGTTGATCTGGATGGAGCTCAACTCGTCGATGGTACTGTGCATTATGCCGAGGGAACGCGTGAAGCGCTTGATCAACTTTCCAAAGCCGACTTGATGGGCTTCACTCTGCCCCGTAAATACGGCGGTCTGAACCTGCCTGTGTTGCTTTATACCAAGGCTATCGAGATGGTTAGCCGCGCTGATGCCAGCCTGATGAATATATTCGGTCTGCAGGATATTGCAGAAACGATTAATGAATTCGCCGATGAAGAACTGAAACAGCATTATCTGCCTAAATTTGCTTCCGGTGAAGTTACAGGTGCCATGGTACTGACCGAACCCGACGCCGGCACTGATCTCACTAACGTCCAACTCAGGGCTTCGCTGGATGAAGACGGCGAAACATGGCGCCTGAACGGAGTAAAACGTTTCATTACCAATGGATGCGCTGAAGTGCTGCTTGTGCTTGCCAGGAGCGAAAAAAATGTCTCCGGGGCCAGAGGCCTTTCACTTTTCGTGTGCGAAGGGGATGATACCGTTATGGTACGGCGCATAGAGGATAAGATGGGAATACACGGCTCACCAACCTGCGAACTGCAATTTAACAACACACCCGCAAAATTGGTTGGGAAACGAAAAAGAGGCCTGTCCAAGTACGTTATGTCACTTATGAACGGGGCGAGGCTGGGTATAGCGGCGCAGGGGCTCGGTATAGCTCAGGCCGCGCTAAGTGAAGCACTCGAGTATGCCGCCGGCCGCGTCCAGTTCGGTGAACCAATCCGTAACTTCCCTGCCGTCCGGCAATTGCTCGGCGATATGCACATGAAAGTTGAAACGGCACGCCTGCTCTCGTATGAAACTTCCATTGCCGTTGATATGTATAAAAACATCGAAAGACTCAAGGAAGAAAAGAAACTGGATAAAGTACCGGGTGCGCAAGAGATAGCTGATAATGCAAGGTATTACCGCAAGTTAGCTAACGCGCTCACCCCGTTAGTGAAATATTACGCTACGGAAATATGTAATGAAGTCTGTTATGATTCCATGCAGGTACTTGCCGGAAGCGGATACATGCGCGATTATCCGGTCGAACGCATGTACCGTGACGCGCGGATAACCACTATCTACGAGGGAACGACACAGATTCAATATAATGCGGCATTGGGCAGTATTACTAACGGGTTCCTGGAAAGCCGGTTCCAGGATTTGCATGATGAACTTAAACAATGGGATGATGTGCCCGATAAAATGCTTGATGCACTCTCCGATGCACGAAAGATGTTGCAGGAAGCTGTCGAATTCGTCAATGAAAAAGATGATGATTTCAAACTACTGCATGCCGGAAGACTGTCGGAATGCGCTGTAACAATCTATAACGGGTATTTGTTGATAAAACCCGCCAGGAGAAATAAACATAAAATGCGCCTGGCGGAAAATTTCTTCGGCGACCACTTACCTGTCGTCGAATACAGGAGAAATCAAATCCTGAGGGAAGACCGGACTTATCTGGATGCAATGGATGAACTTTTGAATTATTAATTCCATGACTGAACTTTGTGTATCAATAACCGAAGTTGACGGACGGGATGCTGTTGATGCCATCCATGCGCTCCCCCCGGAAGTCGGCTTATGCGAAGTAAGGTTGGACTGCCTGCAAGGCGATTTCAGTGCAATACAAAGTAGCGTCGATTGTATATGCCGTTCATCCTCACGTCCTATAATTGCCACGAACCGTCCAAAATCTGAAGGCGGACACTGGCAATACGGCGAATCTCAGCGCATTGAACTGCTCCTCAGGGCCGCTTCACTCGGAGCGCAATATATTGATGTGGAACTTACATCCTGTGACCGTTTCCCGTTCAGTGCAATTCAATCACAGATCATCGTCTCCCATCATGATTTTGAAAATACCCCGCCTTTAGGCGAATTAAATGGCATATATGATGCCTGCCTTGAAAAAGGTGCCGACATTGTTAAAATAGCGTGCATGGCCAACGATGCCGCGGATTCGGCAAGGATGCTGGAATTTCTGCGTTTACACGCTAAAAAAGACACCGGTGTTATTGCGTTATGTATGGGCGAAGAGGGCATACCAACCCGCGTTCTGGCGCCTAAATTCGGGGCGTTTTTGAGTTTTGCCTCTCAGAGCAATGAGATGCAGAGCGCCGAAGGGCAGCTCACATGGGATCAGATGCTGAACTTGTATCATTTCAATCAAATAAATGAATACACAGACGTCTACGGAGTCGCCGCTAATCCGGTTTCTCATAGCATGAGTCCGGCAATTCATAATGCTGCGTTTTCTGAAACTAAGCTCAATGCGGTATATTTACCTTTTAAAGTGCATAATCCGGCATCTTTTATCAATACTTTCGTCCCACTTGGGCTAAACGGCCTAAGTGTAACCATTCCACACAAAGAGGCGATGCTTCCTCTTATGGATGAACTTGACCATCTCACCCGAAAAGTCGGGGCGTTGAACACTGTAAACATCGTTGACGGTAAATTGTTCGGTTTCAACACCGATGTGTCGGCTGCGCTGAGTGTACTGCGAAGTGCCGTAGAAAAAGGGGCAAAAAAAAATCTGGAAAGCAGCTCGGTGCTTATAGTCGGTGCCGGCGGCGCAGGCAAGGCTTTAGCATACGGTCTGGCAGGCTCAGTCGGTAAACTGATGATCGCCAATCGAACCCTTGAGCGCGCTGAGAAACTCGCTGCCGCCACAGGGGCATCAGCCTGTGCTATGGACAGCCTTACTGAATACACCCCGGATATTATCATAAATACAACTTCAGTGGGGATGCATCCCAATACCGAGGCCATGCCTGTACCGGAAATAATGCTGCAAAAGCAGCCACTGGTATTTGATGCCATTTATAATCCGCTTGAGACAAAATTGCTGCGTAAATCGAAAGATGCCGGGTGTATTACCGCCTCCGGTTTCGCCTGGTTTGCGAACCAGGCAGTGAAGCAGTTTGAAATTTGGACAAAAAAAAAGGCACCTCGCAAAGTTATGGCCCGCGTTGTAAAAAAACGCCTCTCCGCTTTTTAGAAAAAAGCTTGGCAAAAACTATCCTATGGATACAGAGAATCAAAAGTGGAATGAGATTGAACATGACGCTGATATCGGATTATATGCCTCCGGCAGCGATTTGTGCGAGCTTTTCCGCAATGCCGCCGAGGGACTAATCAATCTTATAACCAATCCATGCACTACAGCCCGCTCCGAACAACGTTCAGTTGAAGTCAATCAAAATGACGCCGATCACGAAATGTTGCTTGTCGAATGGCTTGAAGAGATATTATGGCTGTGGGAGGTTGAGCTTTTCGTTCCCTCAGCTGTTGTTGATTTTAATTGGGAAAATGAAAAAATATGTGCTACAATATTAGGGGAACGTTACAATGTTGGAAAACACGAATCAAGACATTCCATCAAAGCTGTAACGTGGCACGATCTGGAAATCAAACATGAACAAGGTAAATTTAACGTTACTTTAATTCTGGATGTGTGATGAAGCAGATTGAACCATATATTTACGAATCGCCTGCGGAAGGAAAAATGAATGTGCCCGTTCGCGTTTATGCCAATGAAGAATTGATTGAGCATTTCAAGAACGACAATGTTCTCAAGCAAGCCCGCGGTGTCGCATGCCTGCCCGGCATAGTCAGGGCCTCATTCACTATGCCTGATGCCCATTGGGGATACGGTTTTCCCATAGGTGGCGTAGCGGCTTTCGATCCCGAAAACGATGGAGTTATATCGCCCGGCGGGATAGGATATGATATAAACTGCGGTGTCCGCATGATCAGAACCGACATAAAAACCCCGGAGATGCACGGAAAATTAACCCGCTTGATTCAGAGGCTTTACAACACCATCCCAAGTGGTGTGGGTTCCGAAGGAGGGATAAAATCCCTCTCTAAATCGGAATTAAAGCAGGTTATGCTCAAAGGAGCGGCCTGGGCCGTTGAAAACGGCTGGGGGATTGAGGATGATCTTTTAAGGACGGAAAGCGGTGGAGCTATGGAGGCGGCCAACCCGGACGCCGTCGGGGATAGAGCAGTACAGCGCGGCAGGCCCCAGGCAGGGACACTTGGCAGCGGCAACCATTTCCTGGAAATTGACAGGGTAGATACCGTTTATGATTCAGCGGCGGCACAGTGTATGGGCATAGAAAAAGACCTTATTGTCGTACAACTGCATTGCGGATCACGCGGTTTCGGACATCAAATATGCAGCGATGCAATTAAAAAAATGCACAGGGCCGTTGAACGATATGGCATAGATTTGCCTGACAAGCAGCTTGCCTGCGCGCCCTTAAAAAGTCCTGAAGGCCGTAATTACTACGGGGCGATGGCATCAGCGGCCAATTTTGCCTGGTGTAACAGGCAAATACTCCAGTCGCTCGCCTTAAAAGCTTTTTCTAATATATTTGATGCAGAACGTGAAGAACTTGGCTGGCGTCAAATTTATGACGTCTGCCATAATATCGCAAAATACGAAACACACCATCATGATGGACGTGAACTCAGTTTATGCGTTCACCGCAAAGG
>PUNP01000575.1 GCA_003551785.1 Candidatus Brocadiaceae bacterium
CTGATATTCACCGTTTTCCACTGTGAAACGCCGGCTGCTGTGAAACGAAACCGGATCATCGGTAGCGGGAGCAAACCCTTTGCCTTTTCTTGTCATTGTGTGGAGCAATACGGGGCCGTCGATACGCTTGACATGGTTTAGCGTATCAACCATATCCCCCAGATCGTTCCCGTCCACCGGGCCATAATAATGGAACCCAAGCATAGTAAAAAGCCCACCGGGAGTCAGCGCACTTTGCAACCCGTCTGAGAGGCGATTATACAGGCCGTCAATTTTTTCAAAAGCGGAGTTCCAACGTGAGATGAGCTCCTGTGCTTCGTGCTTAAGTCCCACAAAAGTGCTGCTGGCCCTGATTTTGCTCAGGTATCCTGCCAAACTCCCCACCGATGGGGATATACTCATCTGGTTGTCGTTAAGAACCACCAGCAGATTTTTATCCAGCTCGCCGACATGGTTCATTGCCTCGAAAGGCATCCCGCTGGCTATTGCGCCATCCCCTATAACAGCAACTACGTGATCGTAAAGATCGTTTTTGTCGCCGGCACATACCAACCCCAGCGCAGCGCTTATACTGGTGCCGGTATGCCCGAAGGAAAACGTATCAAAAGGACTCTCATTTTTGTCGGCATATCCGCTCACGCCGTTTTCACGACGCAGCTTGTGAAAAACATCACGCCTGCCTGTCAAAATTTTATGGGCATAAGCCTGGTGGCCGACATCAAACACTAGCCGGTCTCGCTCCGTGAAATCAAAGCAATAATGCAATGCAAGTGTTAGCTCAACGACCCCCAGATTACTTGCAAGGTGACCACCATTCTCGCTAACCGCATCCAAAACAACAGTCCTGACTTCATCTGCAAGCACCTCTAGCTGATTTACTGTCAGTGTGTGCAGGCGGCGTGGATGATCTATCGATTTCAGCAAATCGGCCATGGCATCCGACCAGTAAAAAAGATGATTAGTTGGTACATATACTTATATTTTAGGGACAACCCGGGATCAGAGAAGCACAAACATATTCAGTGAACCCCTTTCCACCGGGCTTGCCCCGGTGGAAAGGCAATTCACAGCTACGAACCACTCGCGCTCTAACAATACCTTTTCCAGGTCCGATACGGAATAACAAGACTTAATTCTTGGCAAGATTTCCGGCGCCTTTCTGTGCCTTCCTTATAGTCTTTATCCGCTCTTCTTCTTTACGCTTGCGCACTTCAGACGGCTTTTCGAACCTTGCGGCGCCTTTCATCTGGTTGATAATTCCCTCTTTATCACATGATTTTTTAAACCTGCGCATAGCCTCACGTATTTCTTCATTGGGCTTTACAATAATCTTCGCCATAAACAGTAACTCACCTCCTGCGGATTAAATAAGTTTACCGAAACTCCAGGGGCGCGGCCGAAAAGGTGCGAACAAGTAATGGAAAAGACATTTTGGGTGTCTTCTTATGTGCCGTCCCCTGCGGGGACTCATTTGGCTAGCATACCTTACCCCCCGGGCTTTAAGCCCGTGCTAATAATCTACCGCCCTCTGAAGGAGCTAAAACGGCAAGATAAGTTGAATCCCCGCAGGGGACGGCACAAACCCAACACATCAGTTATACCTTTTCGGCTGCACCCCCAGAGCAGATCAAAATGCGATTGCAATGTAAGATGATATTATAATTGTAAAAGAAAATCAAATCAAATGATACATTTGGGAAACCGAACATGTTTGTGATATAATGTAAATACTCAGTGAGCTACGTAATTTCTGGCAATTCTTCCGCCTGGCCTGTCACGGCCGGACAGGCCAGGTGGAAATGGAGTTCACTGAATATATACGATATAATAATATTAACATGCAAAATCATAGATTTCACATATCACGTATTGTTATACCGTGCTTATTACTCTCTGCTATGGTTTTCTCCCTGGTTTCAACAGCTAAGGGCGGAGAAGAGGAGGGTTCCGGTGTTCTTGCTTATGTCGACGGAACTCCCATTACTGCAGAAGAGGTAGAGCGGTTTACAAAAGGTTTTTTCATTACCGATGAAGGAATTGAATACTGGGATCAGGCCGCAGATTTTGAACGCCGCTCGGTTAAGGCAGATGCACTTAACATGATGATTGAGAGGAAACTTTTACTCTCAGAAGCAAACAAAATGTTCCACGGAAGACAGGTCGAGCAATATGTTGAGCAGACAGTCGATAGAATTGTAGCGGATGCCGCTGAAGAGGCCGGATCCCGGATGGATTTAATAAAGCAATTCCACCGCCAGGGAATAACTTTTCATGACTGGAAGCAGTTTCAGGCGGACACAGTACTCATTCAAAACTTTTTGGGTGAGAAAATCGACAACGTTCACGTCAGACCGGTGGAAATGAAAGAATATTACCGGCGGAATAAAAGTGATTACGAAGAGCCCGCAAAAATCCACATCAGAAGGATATTTATAGCCCCTACCGCTCGTGAATCGGATGAAGAAGTGAAGCAGCGCGCTGAACGCATATTGGCATTTCTGGATGAAGGCGCCGATTTCGGTGAGCTCGCGAGGAACTACTGTATGGGAGGCGATGACCGGGGCGGACTTCTGACAGTGGAGGTGCCTGAAGATGACCCGGATTTTATGCCGCGGCTCGTGGAAGGCCTGGAGGTGGGCGAAGTCTCTGACATTAACCCCCACGGCAGCGGCTACGTAATAGCAAAACTGGAGGATATTACCCCGGCGCTCATTAAGGAATTCAGCCAGGTCCAGGAAGACATACGCAGCCGTTTATTGAATGAAAAAAGAATAGAAAAACAAACCCAACTGATTGCTAACCTGAGGGGAAATGCTGAAATACAGTTTACCGAAGAAGGCCAAAATCTGGTTGGGGACTCGCAAGGAAATGGATTGATGCAACTACAGCCATAAGCTTCTAACTCTTTTTCAAAACTTCGCTTGAAAAAGAATTAAAAGCGACAATAAATGTTAGATTGGTTATATTAAGAAGCCTAATTTAAAATCATAAAGGTGATTATGAAAGCTGAAGAAAAAAAATTCTACCATTCTGATTGTGAGGAGAACAATAAGCGTAAAGAGGAAGAGAGGCCCTTTGCGGAGCGGCTTTTCAAAACAAGAACCGTTATTATAGCCAAACCTATTTCGAAAGAACTGGCTGAAACGGTTACAGCCCGGCTGATTTTGATGGATGAAGAAGACTCGTCAGCCCAAATCAACCTTTACATAAATTCACCGGGTGGGGATGTTGACGCCGGGTTTGCCATATTCGATACGATCAGGTTTATATCAGCACCTGTAAAATGTATATCGACAGGCCTTGTGGCAAGCGCTGCGGTAATCATCCTTCTTGCAGCACAGAAGAACAATCGCTTCAGCATGCCCAACTCCAGGTTCCTGATGCACCAGCCCTCTACCGGCGTGCGGGGTTCAACTGCCGATATAAGGATAGAGGCCAATGAAATAGTGAAGATGCGTGAAAAGATAAATAACCTGATATCCGATGAAACCGGACAGGCCATTGAAAAAGTGGAAAAAGATACCACCCGCAACTACTGGATCGGGGCTGAAGAAGCACTTGATTACGGTTTAATCTCGAAAATAATCTCCTCCAAATCCGAAATTGCTTAAAAATTTCCAGGAACACGTTAAGGATATGACAAAAAACTCGCTCAACATCGCCCAGCAGAGCCTACGCATTGAGGCAGAGGCGATTACAGAAGCAGCCCGAAACGTCAGTGATTCTATAGAGCGTGCTGCCGGAATTATTCTCGATTCCGGGGGAAAAATTGTAGTAACCGGGCTTGGCAAGTCCGGAATTATCGCTCAGAAAATTGCATCCACACTTCGAAGCATAGGCACTCCGGCGGTTTTCATACACGCCGCAGAAGCTTTTCACGGCGATTTGGGCATTTACAACGACGGCGACGTTACAATAATTCTGAGCAAAAGCGGCACAACCCCGGAGCTTTTCCGGTTAATGCCAATTTTACAACGTTTTAACTCCCCGGTTATAGCCATCCTGGGTAACACCGACACCGGTTTGGCAAGCAAAATAGATTGCATCATTGACGCATCTGTAAAATGCGAAGCAGACCCGCTGAACCTTGCCCCAACAGCGAGCAGCACGCTTGCACTTGCCATTGGCGATGCTCTGGCTGCGACCTTGATCCAGATGACAGATTTCTCTCATGATGATTTTGCCGAATACCACCCCGGCGGACAGCTTGGCAAAAACCTCGAACGCATGGTCGAAAATGTGATGCATCGCAATGTGCCGGCTATTACAACCGACAAAACACTGAAAGATGCTGTCGTTGCACTCAGCTACCGGCCGCTCGGCGCTGTATGCATAGTTGAAAAAGACAGACTGTGCGGAATCGTCACCGACGGCGATGTTCGACGTGCTATACAAAAGGACCCGGATATAAACGCAACACTCGTTACAGATATAATGAACTCAGACCCGGTGTCTGTCCCCCCCGATGCTCCGCTTACCACAGCGCTGGACCTGATGGAAAACCGTGCCTCGCAAATTTCTGTTCTTCCTGTAGTTAAAGGAGACAGAGAACTTGTAGGTTTGATTCGGCTGCACGACATCTATCAAGCCGGGGACTGAACATGGGTTCTGGAGGAACGGCCGAAAATATGATCTTAGCCACGGGTTTCAACCCGTGGAATGCGGATAACAAACATAAAAATGAGTCCCCGCAGGGGACGGCAACAAAAAACGACAAAACGGCCAAGGCAAAATCGGAGGTTCTTTATCAATGAAAAAGAAGACTTTATGGCCCATTTTTGACAAATTCGTAATGATCGCCGGTCCCTGTGCTGTAGAATCCAGCGAACAATTGCTTGACATAGCAGGAAAGCTCGACCTGATCGCAGGCGAACTGGACATCCGGCTCGTATTCAAAGCCTCCTATGACAAAGCAAACCGCACCAATATAAAATCCTTCCGTTCCATCGGTATGGAAAATGCTATTGATGCCCTCAGATCGGTGAAAGACAAATACGGTCTGCTCATCGATACCGACGTACATGAAACCAAACAGGTAAAAAAGGTGGCCGAGATAGCAGACATTATCCAGATCCCGGCATTTCTGTGCAGACAAACTGACCTTTTGACCGCCGCTGCAGAAACCGGGCGCATAGTGAACATAAAAAAAGGCCAGTTCATGGCGCCTGAAGATATGGAATACGCTGTTGAAAAAGTCAGAAAAACCGGCAACGAGAAAGTTTTTGTCACCGAACGCGGTTCGAGCTTTGGATACCACAATCTCGTTGTTGATATGCGCAGCCTGGTAATTCTTAAGCGCTTTGCTCCGGTAGTTTTCGATGCTACCCATAGCGTTCAGCTTCCAGGAGGGCGGGGAGACTCCAGCGGAGGTCGGAGGGAGTTTGTACCGGCACTGAGCCGTGCGGCTGCAGCTGTGGGCATAGACGGGCTATTTCTGGAAACACACCATGCCCCCGACAGCGCCCTGAGCGACGGCCCGAATATGGTGCCTCCGGAACAGGTCAAACAAATATTAGCCACAGTAAAGACTATACACGAACTTGTAAACAATACGAATTAAAGCTCGGTATCAATGGGGATTTATCGCTTTTGGGACACATGGGTGAATGGAAAACTCACGACTTTCTGATATTTTTGTTCACCACGAAGGTCGCGAAGAGCACGAAGAAAAAAGTCGTAAATGTCAATCTTAAATTTGACCTGTGTGTTTTCACAGGCAGTAACTTCCGCTATATTGAGCACCCATTCCCCAACGGGGATATTTAATTGCAGCCCAGGGTTGCGACGGCGTCCGCTTGCCGGCGCTACCCTGGGAAACCGTTCAACCCCCAAAATTTTCCCTGAAAGGGATATTTAACCGACGTGACAGAATGAAAGGCACCGTGAGCGGAAAATCTCCCAGCTCAATCCCATACATAACGTTCGTCAAAATCCACACCGTAGCGTTGAAGAAAACTGCGATACTCCTCCTGGAAAGACATTTTTC
>PUNP01000031.1 GCA_003551785.1 Candidatus Brocadiaceae bacterium
ACCTCAGAGAAATACCTGTTTTTTATTGCTCAACAATTCCGAGTAATTCTATTTCAAAAATCAAAGCCGTGTTCGGCTCAATGACTTCACCTATACCGCGTTCTCCGTATCCCAATTCAGGTGGCAGGTAGAAAACATATTTTTCACCAGCATTCATCAATTGGATGCCTTCCGCGAGGCCCGGCACAATTCCGTCCAGGGGAAACGCGGCAGGTTCGCCGCGCGCTCTTGAACTGTCAAAAGTCCGCCCTTCAAAAGTTTTACCGACATAATGTACTTCTACGGTATCACCAGGTCCCGGGGATACGCCGTCAGAGCTTTCAATTATCTCATACTGCAGACCACTGTCGGTCACATAAATATTATCTTTTTCCTTGTTATTGTCTAAGAATTCCCGGCTCCTTTCACGATTATGCTGTCCTCTGGCGTGCTGCTGCTCCTGATCATCAGCTTGTTGAGCCATAAATTCATTCTGCACTTGCCTGACTTGCTGTTCGGTTAGCAGCAAATCATCACCGAGGAATTGGTCAAGCAGGCCTCGGATCAAGACATCAATATCTATTTCCATATCGCTGAATTTTAATGACTGGGCAATTTGCATGCCGATAGCATAACTCAACTTTTCGCGATTAGTTTCAAGCCCTATATCGTCATTAGTTTCCCCTAAAGCGACAGAGAACAGCGAGACTGTTAAAACTGATATTACACATATAAACGTATATTTCTTACTTATTCCTAACATAGTTTTCTCCAAAATAAAAGTTCTTTTACCTAACCTTGATTGTGGCAGATAGCATTTCCACAACATAATAGTAATGATGTGGAGTGACATTTAGCATTATCACGGTAGTTTCAACCCGGTCACGTATGGTGCCGGTTGACACTATCCCGCTTTTTTCACAAGACTCCGGTGGTGCAGATGAGCCGCTGGAGACTTGTGTGCAGGGCAAAATGCTGTTTATTCCCATCGATTTCGCACATTCACAAAGAATTTACCAGCCCTTTAGCATAGGTGAAAAACGCTAAAAATTCAAGTGTAAGCATTAAATATGCACAAAATATCCCGATCTACGTGCTGACTGGTGGTCCATTCCGCTTGATTTTGTGGTTCAGAGGCATTCTGACGAGGTCATTTCGAGACGCGGCGACAAAGTCGCCCCAAAAATCTCCCTGCGGAGCCGCAACGAAGAAATGGCCCTTCAGAATGCCTCCCGCAGGGCCGTTCGGCGCCGACCTGTCAAAAGCGTCCAATTCCCCAAAGCCCCGTCCTGAAAGGACGGAACATACCGCCCAGAGAAACATCCAATGGTGTGGCGTCCCTACATGACGCGGTTTGTTGGGTTGCATTCGCGTTCCCGGGGTTCACACCCCGGGCTGGTATGTAGTGTCCTTTCAGGACACGGCGGATATATCAATATTGTCCGTTTTCCTGGACTTTGCAATGAATATGTTGAAAATTCTGACTGCATGTGTTATCATTTTAATTCTTTAATCTTTAAACAAATGGAGAAAACCGATGGGAGTTGAATATCCGGACAGATTAGCCTTGAGGACTATAAGAAATGAAGGTACAGGTGGCTGTGTCGACAGGGTAAGTCTGAGCGTACCGATGATTGTTGGTCTTGGAGAGGAGTTTAGCGTGAAGATAGCTGTCGTTGATGAATTGGGACTGGCCGCTTGCGATTTTCCTAAACGAGTATTCTTAGAACTTCCTGAAATGAATTGTTCCTGGAAGGTTGATCTGCCGGAAGCCGGGCCGCCTTTAGCTAAAGTTTTCGGCATTCAACTCGGGAAAGAGGGCATTTATCGGTTCAAAGTAGATTTAGGCGGGGGGCGTGAATTTTTCAGTAATCCATGCATAGTTAAAAATGAACCGGCGCATAAAATATACTGGGGCGATCCCCATGTGCATACTGTATTGAGCCAATGCCATCCGGACCGTTGTCGCTCCCTTGCTTTTGGTTTTCAGGCGGCCAGATATCTCAGTTGTCTGGATTGGGTGGCCGCTGCCGATCATGTTTCAAACGGACGTTGTGAACTGGCCCGCTGGAAAGAAGAAACTGCGGGCTCAAACATGTACAATGATCCACCCCATTTCGCAACATTGCCGGCTTACGAGGCATCTTTGAAAGGCGGATGCGGGGGGGATAACAACGTTTATATGACGGAATTCCCTTCACTGTTTGTCGATGATTATGAGGAAGGAAATGTTAAGACTCTCAGTGAAAAATTGAAGGCGAAAGCCGTTCAGGAGGGTTTCGACTTTTTTATCGTCCCGCATCACACCACCCGCACGGGTAAACATGGTGAACTCAGCTATGATATTTATCCCGGAGAAGAGCGGATGCCCGTTGTTGAAATCCATTCCAAATGGGGAACTTCCGAGTATCGTGGCAACCCTAATCCGCTGAAGGAAATACATCCTGGACCGTCTTATGTGGTTGATCTCCTGCAAAATGGCTTTAAGCTCGGTTTTATAGGCGGAACTGATACACATGCCACTTTGACTTTTACCCGGGGCGCTATTGAACGTTTGACAGCGCTGCCGGGCATTACGGCGGTAAAATCCGATGAACTTAGCAGAGAAAATATTTTTAATGCTATTCGACAACGCGATTGTTATGCGGCTGCCGGTGAAAGGATTTATCTGGATTTTTGTTCCGGCGACAACCCTATGGGGTCAGTTATCAAAATTGGAGATACGCAATCTTTAAAATTTCAAATTACCGCCGCGGCCGCCGGCAAGATAACTTCAGTCGATGTGGTGAAAAATGGAGATACAGTACAATCATTTACACCGGATGACTGGCGTTCAGAATTTGAATATGAAGATGAGCATTTCGCCCAACTGAAGTTAAAGTCTGGTACTTCCTGCAAATTCAATTTCTATTATGTTCGCGTAACATGTGAATCGGGTGGTATGGCCTGGTCAAGCCCGATTTGGATTACGGAATAAGTAATTTGTTATAAGTTTTTCCGTCATCTTTGTGGTTTTCGAGATTGCGCAAATAAATCGTAATGAGTTATAGTAAAAGGAATTAACATTTGCTGGTTTTTAGTTGCTGTTATGTTGCAGGAGAGTCTTTTTTCCCACCAGCAACCATAAAAATCCAACTCTGTTCGCGATGCTCTTTAATGCCGAAATCTTTTGATCGTTAAAACATCCGCAAAGTTGAAGGACCGCCTTTTTTCTCGTGAATTACCGGTTTTTACTTGCGATTTTTTTATTTTCTGCTATTATATTTATATGCTTTGTAAGTTCAGTGACCCACATTGCATTTCCACCGCCATAGTGCACGGTTGGGATGGATTGACGGTGTTCAGTGAATATTTGCAAATGGTTTAGATGGGAGATTAATTATTGAGTGATTGCGGATTCAAATATATAGACGGCCGGCTTGCATGTGAGAATATCCCAGTATCGGAAATTGCGGAACTTTACGGTACCCCATCTTATCTGTATAGTGCCGATGTGTTGTTGAAGCGTTTTAGTAATTTTCGGGACGCGTTTTCCGAGTTTGATCCTCTTATTTGCTTTTCAGTGAAATCTCTTTCCAACCTATCCGTACTGCGTCTTTTAGCCGACAAGGGTTCCGGTTTTGACATAGTCAGTGCAGGGGAACTTTACAGGGTGATAAAATCGGGGGGGGACCCAAAGAAGGCCGTTTTTGCCGGAGTAGGAAAAACTGCAGATGAGATTCAGTTCGCGCTCAAACATAATGTGCATACATTTAATGTCGAATCTGAGAGTGAGCTGAAGCTTATTGAAAAGGTTGCCGCAGCTATGGATAAAGTTGCTGATGTCGCTTTAAGGGTCAACCCCGATGTGGATGCTAATACGCATGTTAAAACTACTACGGGGAAAAAAGAAAATAAGTTCGGCATAGGTATTGAAATCGCACATCAACTGGCGGCTTATGTTGATAAAAAGTCCGAATCACTCAAACTCCGTGGATTTCATCTTCATCTCGGCTCACCTATTTATGACAGCGGACCGTACGTCAAGGCACTCACTAAAATCAGCGATTTTATCAACACTCTTGAAGCGGAAGATATAAAAATCGATACTCTCAACCTTGGCGGCGGCTTTTGTATGTCATACACAGGCGAAGCTGTTCCAGCTCCGGAAGAATACGCCGCCGATTTGAGACCTTTGTTGAGCAAGTTAAACCTGAAACTCATCCTTGAGCCCGGCCGTCATATTGCGGCCCCGGCGGGCATATTACTCACCAAGGCTTTATATCTCAAAACAACCGAGGCCGGTAAGCATTTTCTCATTGTCGATGCCGCAATGAACGATTTGTTAAGACCTGCTTTGTATGATGCTTTCCATCGCATTTGGCCTGTCAATTCGGCAAAAGGGATGCCTGAAATAATATTGCCGGACGTTCGAAGTTATGCCGATTTTGAAACCGAGATATATGATGTAGTGGGGCCTGTTTGCGAAAGCGGCGATTGTATGGCAAAAGACCGACCTCTGCCGCAATTGGCGGAGGGGGAGATACTGGCCATTTATGATACCGGAGCGTATGGTCAAACTATGAGTTCTAATTATAACGGACGCCCCAAAGCTCCTGAAATTATAATTAAAGATGGTCAAATTGTCTTAGCTTCCAAACGGGAATCTTACGACGATATGTTGAAGCGCGAAGAAATCACCATTTAACATGAACAATTTTGGAGATGATTAATATGAAAAATTATGTAAATTCTTTGTTGAACAAAAAAACTTTTATCTTCTTGTCGTTTTGCTTATCGATGATTGTGTTTTTTGGAACAGATGCGAAAATCGCTGCTGCTGACCAGGCTCCCACCGGAACATCAGATGTGTATAACTTAATAGTAAGCGGTATAGATGCTTATCAAAATGAGCAATACTCCGATGCTCGGGATTCTTTTGAGGATGTTATTGCACTTAGCCCGAATTGGGAAGTGTTGATCGAAGTCAGACGCCGTCTGGAATTGGGGCGCCTTACAGAAATCGTGACAGATGTGGCACTTCGTGAACGTCCGGAAGAAGCTGGTGCCGCTTCTGAGGCCGCCTCCACCGTATTGAGTATGATGACTGAGGCGCATCGGATGCGGAAGATGGATGTGACCAATCTTGATAAAGTCATGGATGATTTTATAAGCGAAGAACATGAGAAGTATATGAATGCCAGAATTACTTTTATAGAGCATAATATGTACTCTGTTTCGTATCTTTTAGAACTTTTGGCACAGACAGATGCAGAAAAAAAACTTTTGATTGCGCGAACTGTTACCACTTTGCGCGATATCAGACGCTCCGCAGCATTGCCGCTTATTGCCGCTATGCAGACGGAAGATGAACTGTTGCTGACACGCATCATATCAGCTCTTGCTCACGTCGGGCGCCGGGACGCGCTGGCCCCCTTGTTAGCTGTCACGGAAGATCAGGGGCTTGATGATTCCACGCGAGAGGCCGCCTGGGAATCTATTCAGGATATACAGGTGCAGCTCCGTGTGCCCGTTGAACTTGAATCGGCAATCGATGAATATGTCAATTTAACACGCTTGTATTTGACCGAAGATAAATCTGAAATAGGGCATGTGGTATCCCGCTACGTGCCGGTATGGTGGTGGGACGCGCGGGGGGAAAAAATTCGGCATAAGCTCAATATCGAATTTGTCCCCAATTTCGTTTATTATCAAATTCAGGGCACCCAAACCGCCATGCAAGGTTTAGCTTTATACCCCGACCATTCGGAACTGCAAAGTCTTTTGTTGGCCGCGATGAGCCGTGAATATGCACATCTTAAGCGATATAAAGAAAAAGGAAGCGTAGAGGAATTTGTTGATTACGCCGGTAAACGCCTGAATATTATTGCGCCGGTGTTTAATCGGACAGCCCATTTATTCGGCCCAACACCCATGGCTCATGCTCTTATGGAAGTTCTGGAAATTGAAGATGATGAAGCTGCCGTATATCTGATCAATTCGCTGGCAGGTAAAAA
>PUNP01000073.1 GCA_003551785.1 Candidatus Brocadiaceae bacterium
GAAATCTCACTGAAAAGCCTTCATGCCGCATTAAATCTGCTCTTCCCGTAGCTTTCCCACCATCTCGCGCTTCTCATGGCTCTGTACCGCTGTTAAATTCCGAATTTTGCAGAACTCTAACGGTGTAGAAGAATTTCGGACGGGCTCGTCATATGAGGAGGATAAGGTGTTATTGTATTGACCGGTGACGAAACACTTCCACCAGATCGAGAGCCAACAGCTTAAGCTACGTAGAACCCGCTTGTTATGAAAAACAATTTCTAAGACATACACCAGAAACCGTATACTGTCCCCAGAATTCTATCTTCGTTTTGCGGGCCAAACTGTTTTGCCATGACAATATGGTCCTTGCTGACGGGCTGACAGAGTTGACCATGCAGGGGAGGGCTTATAAGCTCTCAACAAGTTCTTTTACCATTTTTGCGTCTTCCGCAACCTGAGGCCTGTCAGATCGGACAGCTTCTTCAAGGAAAGACCGCCAGTTTTCCCTTCTAGATACTAAAGACAACATTGAACGGCTGTAATTGCGCGCTTCTGGGTGTTTACGTTCAAACTCGACCGTTTTTACAATTTCGCGCAATACAACCTGTCCACTCCACTTCTCACAGGCCTTGGTCATTATGCGCCGTAATACTTCTGGAGAAACAGATACATCACTAAATACCTGTTCGTCTGTACGAGAAGCAAAACGAGCCAACTCTCCCAATATTAAGATCGAGTCGGGATGATCCTGCTCGATAAGGTCATACATAAGTGCCAGGCGTTTCAATGCATCAGAAGTTTTTATTACAGATTCTTCCCATGCAGGCAAGTATTCAGCAGCAGTGCGCCGCAGCATTGGAGGCGTAATGAGTTCAATGATTTTTGAACGATGTTCCTTATTATCAATTTCTTCTCTCAGCAGATTCTCCAATGCTTCCGCATATGACTCTCTATCGAGCCTTCTGCCAGCGATAGTATCTGGGAGTCTCTTGTGCACCGGTGTCGGAACCATGTGATCTGAAATCATTTCTTCTCCTTTAGCAATGATTTCCTCATGGCCTCTTGCAATCTGGCGGATATCTTCCGGCAACAATTCTACATTTATCCTCCTCGCTCCAACTGGAGGATGGGAGAGAGGGGGCGGAGGGGCAGAAACATGATACGTTTCGAGAACTTCGTCAAAAACTCGAAATACATGCGGCGTATTTATGCGTGAATGGATCAGCCAAGCCAAACGCCTCTGAAAAGCCGTCAGACCATCGTCTTCAGTCAACTTATCAAGGGCGGGCAGGGCTCTTTCGCCCATTTGAAGCACCGGCTCTATAATATCCAGATAATCCCTCTGTTCCTCCGGATACCATGAAACATTTTCCGCCACCTCAATGACTATTTTCCTGATCATATCCACTTTTCTATCCGCCTCATTATTTTCGCCGGCAGATGCGGCGTGTGAAAAAAACAGGCAACATATCACAACCGTCAAGCACACAAACATTTTAACGTTATAGCGCATCATAATTTCGCCTCCTATTCATTTCCGTTATTGTTATCATTATCGCTATCATCCGGCCACCAGTTTTCGGCCGGCAAAGCGCGCTTGGCGGCTGTGCCGCAATGCACGTTACCCATATTTCTGTGGTAATGATTCCAGTCATTTGCAAATTTTATAACGTCCGCACCGACTATCAGTTCGGCCGCAGCCTGGAATACATCGTCGCCATCTTCGTTCTGCGGGCCAAACTGTTTTGCCATGACAATATGGTCCTTGCTGACGGGCTGACAGTTGACCATGTTGGGGAAGAAGGCCAGCGCATCCGCTATATTCAAACCATCCCATATTCCGAAGTACAGCACCGGTAATTTTAAAAAGTCATCGGGCTCAAGGTAATTGTTATTTTCACCATCTTTTCCCATCGCCTCGATAATGTCGTCCTTATACCCACTAACGGTGTTTTCAACTTTGGTATTTAAACCAGCCAATGTTGTGTCAGCCAGTATTTCTTTAACTGAATGTATAGCTGGAACATCTTCATAATCCACCACGTCTAAATACCATACTTGGTCAATGGGACAAAAAACCCAATCTAGAATGGAACGCAGCCATTTTTTTGTATCTTGTACAACTATGTAGCTTTCTTGGGCGGGACTTTCAAACCACTTAGACTGAGATGGGAAATAATCAAATGCAGGCTCCATTCGGATAAAGAGCGAGTCAGAATCAGCGATGTTCTCCGCTGCAATATTGGATGTCGTTTCCCAAACCTGGTTCACTTTCACGAATCCTTTCTCGCGTTCCCAGATCTCCGCCACCTGCCCGGCGCCGGTTCCGCTGTAGATGCGGATATATTCCCACTGGCCTTCGGAGAAATCCCTGCCCTCCGCCTTGCCGCCGCCCATCCCCTCGACCACGTAGTCGGGATGGGCAACGGTCGAATCAATTTCCGTGTTTTCGGCGCCGTCGCCGAAATTCTTGTTGATGAGAACGAGACCGAAATAGTTGTTGCCCTCATCGTCCTCCAGTATCAGCTCCATATTCTGTGCCTCTATCGCGGCTTTCAGCCGGTTTCGCATCACCCATGCACCAACACCGCCGGTGATGTCCACGGCCACGTTGCCTTCTTCCACCGAGCCGTCGTCATCATACTCGAAAGTAACCGTCGTCTGCCCGTCGGTGATGGTGACTGTCTCTCCATCCTCATGGGCATCGGACGGAATGCACCGGATACGTCCGTGCGCCACGCCGTCGAAGAGCCAGACCGGATTGTCCGGGCTGATGACGGTCTCCGCCTCACCGTGGCCGGTATCGCCCTTGGCAAAGACGGCCGCGTGCGGCGGGGGCGGTGCTATTCCCCTCGCAGGATCACCGTCGGACAGAAGCGAAAGGGCATAGACCGGATCGGGCAAAACCACCACGTAGCCTTTGCCTTCTGGTCTATCGCACGGAAACGTGCTTACAACTTCGTCAACATGGGCCACAGCCAGCCAGTCGATATCAAGAGTAAACGGTTCCTGCACTTCCTGTGCTTTGAAGAAGTCGAGAAGCGTATCCTGCATGTTGGAACCAACGAATATCCTTCCCAGCGGGTACTTGTCTGAATGCGGTATCAGTTCGAGATTACCTCCGCAATTCCCGCCCCTGCCATCTCCAAGATCGCTTCCGTCAAAAACGCCTAATCCAGAACTAAGCAGGCCGTCCGGCCATGAAATGGTTCGCCTATATGGCATCTTCATAATCACGTGCATATCGCGCCTGTTTCCGGGGCCGGGCGCGGCGGTATATCCTATATCAACCTGATCCTGGAACCATCGGCCTGCCGGTTCGTGTCTTCTGTCGGCAACCGCATCAAATTTATTTGCGAGATCATCAGCTTCATCGTGGGTTGTCATATAGACTTTTTCGGCATCCAGCGTATGCGGCAGCAGCATATAGGGGGAAACGCGCAATCGAGTGCGATCCGCACGAAACTCCTGATCGTCCGTCTCCACTTTCAGTTCGACATCGACTTTTGCGCCGAAAGCGATACCTTCCACACCGAAAACGATGGTGCCTTTACCGTCAAAAATACTATAGCAACGCTCGTTGGTATCGGCAACGGGATCCCTGACAAACACAACCGTGTCCCCCAAAACGGTACCGTTAACTTCCGGGCCGATGATCCCTTTATCCCCTTCCTTAAAGACAAGATCGTCACCGACCTGATCCTCGGGCAGGAAGATTCTGATCCGGTCCTCCGCCGCCTTGCTTTGCAAATACGAATTCGTTTCCCCGTCCGGTGTAGATACGCTCAGGGTAATCCTGATGTCGTCGGGCAGACGGCCAGCTCCAAACATGGGCACGTGCAGCGGCGTAATATCATCAACATCGCCACCTCCGTCTATAGTGTTATTCTTATTATCCGGATCATCATCGTCAGCGTCGTCGTCATAGTTAGCGAAAACGATAGCGCCACTTTCTTCGGTCCATTCCCCTTTTCCGTGCTGGTCTTTTTCATCTACTTTGCCGTCCCTGTCCGTGTCGGCTACAAGGTTTATGCGTATCACCGACAGCGGGCCGCTAACCTGCGGTTCGGCGTCGATGTCCGTGAAGGCAAATGTAGCTTCCAGATCGACGTCATAGAGGTTTTCGCTTGCTTCAATTCCCTCGACGTAGAAAATAAAAGGTTCGCCGGCCGGAACAGCGTCGCTCTGCTCACCGCTTTCAAAGTGAACGTAGTCTCCCTCATCTTCCCGCCACAGCATGACGTTTTCATCATAAGTAATCGTCCATTTCCCCTCCCATTCGGGGGCCGCGCCTTCAAGCACCGCAGAGCCCACGACCACCGGCGAGTCCGCGACCATCACTATCCGGTGACCATGCTCGTGATCGGGCTTGTTATCCGGCACCGGGTCGCCCTCTTCATCCTCATTGCCCTCGTCAAACCCGTCGTTGACCATGACAAATGCCCTCTCGCGCACGAAAGATCCACCGTATCCTATATGCACGCCGTCAACCTTTATTGTATTCTGCAGCACAGTGACGGTCAACTTGGCGGCATTTCCGGGCGTCTCGGCATTCTTTTTGAGTTCGAATTCAACTTCGCCCGTGTTATAGACCGGCGGCATGTGCCAATAGTTATCGGCTTCTTCTTCGGCTATACCGAGTGCGTCAAGGTAGTCGTCATACACCGAATCAACGTCCGGTTCTTCTCCGACTTCCTCCTCGGCCTTCTGTTGGGCCTGAGCATGGTCATAATTTTTTACCGAGACGAAATAATCGTACCAGAAGTCATATTTCTCCTGCCAGAGGTTTACGGTTGCATCGACCAGAATCTGGAACTCACCGGTATTCTTTAGTTCATCGATCGGCACTCCAGCCTTACCGTTTTCCCCTATCAGTTCAAGTTCGCCGGTCTTGAGTTTTCCCAACACAACCGGGCTTATCCTGCCGTCAAGGCAGACCACCAGGAAGCCGGGATAGGCAGACTCTTCAAGTTTCGAGAATGCGGCCGTCCACCTATATGTCGCACTTTCTTCCGTATCGTTTATGTTGGCGGTAGCAGCCCCCTTACGCGAACTGATATCCAGGCCACCATGGACCCCCATGCCGACCGTTGACACGAATAACACATCGCTACACGGTTCATCAAAATCAGGGTGGTTATATTCAAGCTTGATTTCAAGCACCTGCGCTTCGTTTATGGCTTCGATATGATAAATGAGCCCTTCCTCCGGGAGGGCGCCAACCACTATTATGTGTTCGGTTCCGGCGTCGGGACCGATAACCGCAACATCCGAATCGTCGAAGATGCGCACGTGCGCGTTAGCTGTAGTACTGAGAGTGAGTTGGCCCTCATCAAGATCGTTCGGAACGAGCTTAATCCGCAGTTTTTTGAGGTTATCCCCCTTCACGTCAGAAACCTGTATCTCGTCCGACTTCCAGTTCACCAGCGTATCGCCTTCGGTCGTAGTATGTGTTCTGGTATTTACGCCCACCAATAAGCCGGGTTCTTCGTCTTTTCCCGGTTTGTCAGCCTCATCGATAACACCGTCCATATTGATATCGCCGAGGATACGGACACCTACAATCATAACATCCCGCTCATCGCCATAGTCGTCCGGGTTTTCGGGATCGTGGACATTGGGACATTCCGCAGTGACCTTGTAGCGGCCCGGCTCAAGCTCTTCCAGCTGGGCCGGTGTGAACCCGTAGGTTATGCCTGTGCCGAAGTGAAGTGCCTCGCCGATCCTTTCGCCATCTTCGTCTGTCTCCCATAACTTCCATACCACATCTTCAAGGTCTTCGCAATAGCTCGCGTCGGTGTTCAGTTCAAGTTCCGCCGGCTCTTCGCTCTCATAGCACACATACAGCGGCTTGGTCTCTTCGTGATTTCTGCCGTGCTCGATTACTATGCGGACAACCGCAAACTCGATCTCTCTTTCAAAGTCGTTTTCGCCGGCTACCTCGAGCGTATACCTCCCCA
>PUNP01000136.1 GCA_003551785.1 Candidatus Brocadiaceae bacterium
CAGGAGCGTGAACGACTAATTAACGAGGCCGAAAAACGCCGATCACAAGTTATTCCCCGTGCCGAAGGCCAGGCAATACAGATCGTGGAGGAGGCTCAGGCATATGCTGCGGAAAGAATTAATAAAGCCAGGGGCGAATCGGAAAGGTTTTCTGCAATTCTGACGGCTTATGAACAAGCGCCGAACACCACGCGCAGACGCCTTTATCTGGAAATGATAGATGAAGTACTGCCCCGGGTAGGCAAAGTTTACGTCGTTGAAGATTCGGGAAATCAGCCTTTGCCGCTTCTGCACCTCAACGAAGACGTTAAATAATTGAACATTTATACAGCACTCACAATTTCGAACCTGAGATGTGTTTTCATCTGAAATTATTGGAGGTTTTCACTTACGATGTACATACAAGGATATAACATAACAAAAAAACATGTCACTGCGGCAATAATTGTCATATTTATCGCGCTGACAGCTTTCAGCATTTATAACGCCGCCTATACCGTTGATGAGGCGGAACAAGCAATAATTCTGCAGTTCGGAGAGCCTATCGGCGACACCGTAACTGAACCGGGTTTGCATTTCAGAATCCCTTTCATTCAGGAAGTACGGCGCTTCGATAAAAGGCTGCAGTCCTGGGACGGCGATCCCAACCAGATTCCTACACGGGGAGAACAGTTCATTTCAGTAGACACAACGGCGAGATGGCGCATTGCTGAACCTTTGGTTTTTTATCAGCGCGTGCGTGATATACCGGGAGCAACGAGAAGATTAAACGATATTTTGGATTCGGTTGTACGTGATTTCATTTCTGCAAGCCCTCTTACCGAAATAGTCAGGTCGAGTGACTGGCAGGTAACCGAAGAAGACCTGGAGCGCGTACAAGTGGCCGCTGAAGAGGAAGAAGAAATTTTGATGGAAAGAGTTGAAATGGGACGAGGAGAACTGACTGCCCGTATTTTAGGTAAGGCACGGGAAGAAGTACCGGATTTCGGCGTGGAGCTCGTGGACATCCGCATCAAAAGGGTCGATTACGTTGAACAAGTCCAAAAGCAGGTTTTTGAGCGTATGATCGCGGAACGTCAGCGCATGGCCGAACAGTTCCGCTCCGAAGGGGAGGGAAGGTCCGCTGAAATCGATGGAGAAACCGAGCGTCTGTTTGCAGAAATCAGGTCCGAAGCGCGCCGTAAAGCTGAAGTTATACGGGGGGAAGCCGATGCCCAGGCAACCTCGATATATAATGAAGCCTACGGAGCTGACCCCGATTTTTACGCATTTTTCCGGACTTTAGAAAGCTATCCGCAATCCATCGGCGATTCAACAACACTTATCATCAGTTCTGACTCGGAGTATTTTCGCTACCTGAAGGCTATTGATGACATGGAATTCAATGAGACTGACAATGAATAAGCATATAATGAATCCATGTGTAGAAACATTTATTACCCCCGCACGGGAGAATGACTTCGGTATGATTCTGCGGCTCTACGCAGATATTTTCAGCCGGGACGAACCTTTGACGTGTCATATGGGATTCAGCAAAGAGCGTATCAAAGCTGTTGCCGAAACAATGTACCCAGCCAAAAACAACGACTCGCTCCGGCGTGGGCTGTGGCTGAAGGCGACGCTCGGTCGCAACATCGTCAATCCGGTTGGTTTCATCGTGACAAATGATATAAGTTCAGAAAGCACGAATGAACCGCCTGAGGGTTTAACCGAAGAGGAAATAGCGAAAGCCGCACCGGTTATGGCCTTTTTGGAAGAGGTACGCCGACCTCTGAATGCTAAATACACTTTTAAAAAGGGTCAATGCCTCCATATAACGGCGCTCGGAGTAAAAACGGGCTATGAGGGGATGGGAATAGCAGGAAGACTGCTAGAAAGGGCGCTGGAACGTGCAAAAGATGTTGGCTACGGATACGCTGCCTCCGAATGCACCGGGCCGGCCTCGAAAAGATGCCACGAAAAACGCGGATTCCAAACCCTGCACAGCGTCAAATACGCTGATTTTACAATCCACGGGAATCGCCCCTTTGAAAATCTGCATGGAGAGTGCCATTTGCTGTTAAAAGAGTAGGATTGAATTTGAAAATAAATTCATGTCATGAGGAATAAAAGATTTTTTATTTTGGGGATTTTCTCCCGGGCGAACAGCCACTCGCCCCTACAGTCGATTGAGCGCCAAAAGATAATTGAAGGAAAGTTGCAGACGCAGAAAGTTTACCATCGCCATTCTATCTGCAAAGATGAAAGAGAGCCATGATTAATCATAAATAAGTGGAAACTTAAACCGACTCATTACCGGTGAGCAGACGATACGCTTCGAGATATTTACGCCGGGTTTCAGCAACAACATCCTCCGGCAGCGGCGGTCCGGGCGGAGTATGATCCCAGCCTGATTTATCCAGCCAGTCGCGCACAAACTGCTTATCGAATGATTGCTGAGGATGCCCGGGCTCATAAGTCTCGGCCGGCCAGAAACGGCTCGAATCAGGAGTCAGCACCTCATCGATCAATATCAGCTCACCATCGCAGAGTCCCCACTCAAACTTTGTGTCACAGATGATAATGCCTTTTCGAGAGGCATAATTATCAGCTTTTTCATAGATTTCTATGGAACGTTTTTTCATCCGGGCAGCAATAACTTCTCCAACGATATCAGCGGTTCGATCGATGGTAATATTTTGATCATGCCCGCTTTCAGCTTTTGTTGAGGGTGAGAATATCGGCTCGGGCAGTTTATCGCCCTGCCTCAGACCTGTCGGAAGGCCGATGCCACAAACTTTGCCGGATTCCCGGTATTCCCGCCAGGCGGAGCCGTCTAAATAGCCCCGGACTACACACTCGATGGGCAGCACTTCCGCTTTTTTTACCAGCATCGCCCGCCCACGCAAAGTATCCGCATGCTCGCTCACTTCCGGGCCCATTTCATCAAGTTCGGCAGTGATGAGGTGGTTATTCGTCATATCCGAAAGGTAATCAAGCCAAAAAAGGGTTAAAGCGGTAAGCACCTTGCCTTTTTGAGGTATCGCCGTCCCGAGAATGCTGTCGTAAGCGCTGATCCGATCAGTGGCAACGATAAGTAAATTACCGCCAACCTCATATATATCGCGCACTTTCCCACGATTAAGTAATTTCAGGTTGTGAAAGTTAGTCTCCCTCACGGCATCATTCATAGGCATAATATCCATAAAAGTGAAAGTGATTACTTTTCTGAGATAAGAACTAATTCAATATTTGCTTCACAAAGCATCCCAGCCGCCAGTTCATCGGGATATGGCTCGACAGCGGCGATTCTGCGGATACCGCAATTAATTATCATTTTTGTGCACATAACGCAAGGCACATGCGTCGTATATAAAGCAGCACCTTCACACCTGGTACCATACCTTGCGGCCTGAAGCAGAGCGTTTTCTTCGGCATGCAATCCCCGACAAAGCTCATGCCGCTGTCCACTCGGGATGTTGCGTATTTCCCTCAAACAACCTGAACTCGCACAATGCGTCAGTCCGGAGGGAGCGCCGTTATAACCGGTGGCCAAAATACGCTTTTCCAATACCAAAACCGCTCCTATTTGCCGTCTCAGGCAGGTAGAGCGGTGGGCCACTACGCGCGCGATATGCATAAAATACCGGTCCCAACTTGGCCGGGTATCCATATCTCTGTTTTTCTCCATCATAGTTCAAATAGAATACAACAATTATGCAATCATTGCAATAATACCCGCGCATCCGTATCAGACATGTACAATTTCTGACCGTCACGACATTCAAAAATGAGTTTGCCGTCAGCACTTAATCCAATAGCGACACCGCTGACTGTTCTGTTTTTATGTATAATTTTAATATTTTTATTAACTAAAGAGCTCAGATTCTTCCATTTCAAGAGCAAATCTTCCGTTTTAGCCATCCGGAGCTTTTTATACCAGTAGTCAAGCCGATCAAATAAACTGACACATAGCTTATTTCTATCTAAGACTTTCCCGGATTCGATTCGGGCAGAAGTCGGTGCAACGAGAGTATTTTGTGACAATTCATCAATTTTTTGATTAATATTAAGCCCGATACCAAGCACATGGCCGGGAGCGGCATCACCGCGGGAAAATTGTTCAATAAGAACGCCCCCGATTTTTTTCATTGAGCTGATTTTTGTTGGCTCAGGAAGAACCACTATATCGTTAGGCCATTTTATCCCCGACTTAACTCCAGCATTAATAAGCATTTCAGTGGAAGCCACTGCCCCCATAATCCCCACAAGCATCCTGTCCTCCGGTCTGAAGTTAGCTTTCAGTATAATGCTTAATAACAAACTTTTACCAGCATTAGACTCCCAGTATCCCGTTCTGCCCCGCCCTTCTGTCTGGTATTCGGCTGCAACGACATATCCGTCCGGACAATTGTTCCGGGCTTTTTCAATCGCCGTATTCATGGTCGAACTCACCGTCTCAAACACCTCGCCGGTAAGACCAATAAGGTTAGGACGTAATTTCTTCGAAAAAATAATATCACCTTTCAACTTATCCATAAGCGGGAGAAAAGCAGTTGACTAAATATTGTCGTTGGTTTATGAAATATGCAGGATAATTATAGTCTCCTACTTGTCAATTATCAAGTTTTACAGATGCCGGTGATGAATTTTTCAGGCGGCAGTTGCAAATCACGATAGGTAGAGTATAATATTAACTGAAACACGGATTGAGATTTCCGGGGAAGCATCTTATTTCCTCTGAAAAGCATGTGACCCGGCCGATAAGCTTACGTCTCATCAGGGGACCTTGAATCCGGGAAATAATGCACGTCCTTATGGGCACATGAAAGTGGCAATGCGAGCCGGTTTACCGACTAGTGGCGTGGCCGAAAAGGCAATAAAAGGTTTGTAGTGAGCCCTTTCAAGGGCTCCGAAATCCGGAAATTGAAACGTACTCCCCTGGACGCTTGAAAGCGTCCACTACGAGCCGGGTTTTCGGCCAAGCTGCTAGTGGTTCATTCCACTAGTGCGTAAATTGAACGGCATGTTTCATCAAATCAACAATATTTTCTTTTCGGTAATCACCAGTTATGGCACCTTTACAACTCCGAAATGTCATCAGCATCCGAGACTTCGACAGAGAAAGTATACTCAGCATACTGGCAAATGTACAGCTAATGGAACAGAATTCTTATACCGGCTTGCTTAGTGGGAAGATATTGGGGATACTTTTTATAGAACCATCAACCCGTACCCGCCTGAGCTTCGCCTCGGCAATGTTCCGAATAGGAGGCGAAATATTAGATTTCGGCGATCCTGAACGTTCTTCCTTAAAAAAAGGCGAGTCTCTCTCCGATACGATACGCACTTTTGCCGGTTACTGTGACGTCATTGCTATCCGGCATCCCTGGGAAGGCGCAGCCAGGCTGGCATCCGAGATTGCAGGAATTCCGGTTATCAACGCCGGTGACGGTGCTAATCAGCACCCCACTCAAACTTTCCTTGACCTCTACACTATCCAAAAAACTTGCGGTGAGATTGACAATCTAAAAATAGGGTTTATCGGTGATTTACGCTACAGCAGAACCATTCACTCCTTAGCCGAGGCTCTTTCTCTGTTTGATCTTCATAAGATGTACTTCATCTCCCCTGAGGCATTAAAAGCACCAGAATATTTGCTGGAAGAACTGAAGGAGCATGAAGTACAATATCATCAATTCGACAAACCGGATGCAATCCTTTCCGAACTTGATGTGCTGTATTGCACCAGAATCCAGGAAGAACGCTTTGCCGACAGACTGGAGTTTGAACAGGTAAAAAGCTGCTACAGAATCAAGAAAAAGTTACTGGAAAAATGCGGCGCGAAAGAGTCACTTAAAATAATGCATCCCCTTCCCCGGGTTGATGAACTGGATACCGATATTGACAG
>PUNP01000655.1 GCA_003551785.1 Candidatus Brocadiaceae bacterium
ACGGCAATCGTTCGGGCAAATCAGAAATCCAGGGCTTTACTGCTGATATCTATGACGCTTGCCTCAGCCGGGGACATAGGCTTTGGTGCGGTGCGAATCCCGACTGTCATTCCTGGGATACAGAGCTGCCCGACGGCCCCTATAACGGATACAGTGTTGTCTTTGCACCTTCCCTTTCCCGCCGTGATATACTCGACAGCCTGAAGGCCGGCCGGTTTTATGCTTCAACCGGGCTGCACGTAGATAAACTGTCCATAACTCAGGATGCGCTCTCTGTTGGCGCGAACAAGTGTACCCGGATATCCTTCTTTGGCCGCAGCGGCAAACTGCTCCAAGAACAGCAGAAACAAAGTTCCGAATACCGTTTCAGAGGAGATGAGGGGTATGTCAGAGTAGAAATTGAAGGCGAGCGGGAATCGCAAAAGCTCGGTGAAGCACCTCCCAAAGCCTGGCTGCAGCCCGTATGGGTAAAGCCCGAAGCTTGATAGTGTAATAATTGCTCCTGCCCATAGCCTTCAACATGAATATAAATGTGAGTGCAAGTGCAGGAAGAACCGTGCCGGGCCAAAACACATTTCTTTATGAAAGATAGTAACGCAGATAAGAATCTTCATTCGACCGTTTATTTGCACTTGCCGCCTTTTTCTGATAACCTATTATTAATGGGGTCGTGCTAAGCGGGGCGTTAGCGGTGCTCTGAACCTGCAAACCGCTTCAGCAGGGCTGACCACTTCTTTGAGGCGATTTTTTTTCGAGGTATAAGGGCCGTATATCCGGTGTTGAGTGACGGGTCCTGTGGAACAGGCGGACCGTGAACCTGGTCAGGGGCGGAAGCCAGCAGCCATAAGCGGTACCCCTGTCTTGCCGCAGGGTCACTCGTCAGGAGCCGGATGGCGGTTACTGCCCGGGGAAAAACGTCGAATTGAAGCGCACGACCCCTTTTTTTATCAATTTTAATATTTAGTGGGCTGTATGGTAAATCCTGTGTAAACCACATCTATTTTTTAATGATTGAGCGTCCCTGCCCGCATGCTATCAGGGCAGATGAGGCGTCCGCGTTCCCGGGGAGAAGTGGTTTAATGAGGACTTACTCCACTACTCCGGCACATCGAATCGTGAGGGACGACCAGGCAGTTCATACTGAAAATTCATAATAACTTCGCCTTACCGCTAACCGGCTTCCATACTCTGGAAATACCATGTACTTAGTATTTGCACGAAAATACAGGCCCCATACATTTGATGATGTTGTAGGGCAGGAACATATCGCAAAAACCCTCAAGAACGCCGTCAGGCAAAACAGGGTGGCTCATGCTTATTTGTTTTGCGGGAGCCGCGGAGTGGGAAAAACCAGCATGGCCCGCATCCTCGCCGCCGCTCTCAATTGTAAAGATGGCCCCACTGAACAACCGTGCGGTGAATGTGATCATTGTAAACGAATAGCATCAGGCGATGACCTGGATGTTATGGAAATAGACGGCGCTTCCAACAGAGGAATTGACGAAGTCCGGGAACTACGCCAAAACGCTAAAATTTCACCGTCATCAAGCCGATATAAAATATACTACATTGACGAAGTCCACATGCTTACCCAACAAGCGTTCAACGCCCTGTTGAAAACGCTGGAAGAGCCCCCGCCGCACGTCAAATTTATTTTCTCAACTACGGATCCCCAGCAGCTTCCGGATACCGTCAAAAGTCGATGTCAGCGGTTCGATTTCAGAAGAATATCAGACGTCGAAATCATCCGGCACCTCAAGAAAATATGCGAGATCGAGGGCCTCACTCCGGAAAAAGGTGCATTGCAGGCCGTCGCCAGAGCCGCCAGAGGCGGAATGCGGGATGCCCTGGGCACGCTTGATCAGGTCACTGCCTTCTCCGAATCTGAAGTCGAACTCGAAAATGTTTTGACTGTGCTGGGCGCAGCAGCGACACGTACTCTTACCAGACTTATAGATGCACTTGCCGAAAAAAACACCGGTGAAGCCCTCAAATTAGTCCATGATGTACTTTTCGGGGGTATAGACCTGCTCGATTTTATTGATCAACTATCTGAATACCTCAGGGATGTGCTGGTGGCTAACTACTGCCGACCCGATGATGAACTGCTCGCCGGTGCTATTGCCGATTCCGAAACTTTAACTCGCCAGGCCCGACTTTTTACCGATGAGCAACTCCTGTACATGCTGCAAATTCTGAGAGAAGCCCGCTTGCGCTCGCGACGTGACACTACCGGCAAGCTGGCCCTGGAAATGGCTATCATTAAACTATCGCGGCTGGATGAACTTGTAGATATTGCCAAGGCACTGAATAATCAGACGATCGATCAACCATCCGCGCAAACACAACAAGGAGCGCCGGTGCGCAGTAATAATGATTACAATGCCCCGAATAGGAACTCAACCGCAAAAAAATCATCAGTTCCTCCCTCTCAACAAAATAATGCAGCCGCTGAACAGACGGAAGGTGCCGGCAGCAGCAGAGTCAAAGCTATGATGCAAAGACTCCAGCAGCGAAATGAAACCCCGACTTCCAATGCTTCAGATGCGGCCAATAATAATAACGGTCGAAAACAAGCTGTACAAAAAGATGCGAATAACGTTAATAACGAAGACGATGATGAGTGCCCTCACGGCATTGAACCCAGAAAATTCCGACAGTTGCAGGGAGTCGCTCAAAATTCCACCGTGGCCAGAGATATGATTAAAAGTGAATCTTTGATGAAAGCTTTTGCTCATGCAGATGCCAGGTTTGATCTGCAGCCCGTAAAGTTGAGCCGTAAAAAAAATGTCAATAAAAACGATGAACTCAGTGTTGAGGATGAACAAACACAACCCGAATAAATCGGAAAAAGTGCAGGTTCAAATAATCCAATTAACAGGTATTTGTTTACAGGAGATTAAAAAATGAAAGGAATAGGTGGATTAGGGAATATGGGCAAAATGATGAAACAGGCCCAAAGCCAGCTCGAAGATATGCAGAATAAAATGGCACAACTCGACGAAAACCTCAAAGAACGTGTCGTCGAGGGCAGTGCCGGCGGTGGAATGGTTAAAGTTATGTTCAATGGACTCGGCGAGCCGCTGGATGTCAAAATTGATGAAACTATTTTGGATGAAGACGACCCCGAGTTCCTCCAGGAAATGATCCTGGCCGCTATAAGACAGGGGATAAAAAAGGCCCAGGAGCTTGAAGACGCGGAAAAGAAAAAAATCGCCGGCGGATTACCTATACCGGGCATGGAAAATATGCTGTAATGAAAAAAAATCTTTTTGATAATAACATTTTCCCCGACATTCAAAGTGCAAACGCCTACCTGGAAAAAGCCGTTAATTACGAGAAAAAAATCAATGTCGGGTACGATAAGCGCAATTTCAATCTTAAAAGAATGCGCGTGCTGCTTGAACGCCTGGGACAACCACAGGAGTCCTTTAAATCCATCCATATAGCCGGAACAAAAGGAAAAGGAAGCAGCGCCGCTATCATAGAAACATGCCTGCGGGAATGCGGAATAAAGACCGGACTGCATACTTCTCCGCACTTGAACAGCATCTGTGAAAGGATGATGATCAGCGGAATCACTCCGGCCGAAAGCCAGTTTTGCCGGCTTTTGGAAAGCAAGAAACCTGTTATCGATCAGTTAAGAAATAATTCGGACTTTGAGTCACCCACCTATTTCGAACTGACAGTAGCAATCAGCTTTGCCATGTTCGCTGAACAAGCTGTCGACTGGGCCGTAGTGGAAGTTGGGCTTGGCGGCCGGCTCGATGCCACCAATGTAATCAATCCGGAAATATGTCTGATCACGCCCATTGGATTCGACCACATGGATAAGCTGGGCAATACCGCCGAGGCGATAGCTTCGGAAAAAGCCGGTATTCTGAAACCACATATCCCGCTTATCTTAAGCCGGCAGGATTACCCTGATGCCGCCAGCGCTATTTTGAACGCAGCAAAACAACGGGGATGTCCGGTGTGGAAAATCGGGAAAGACATTACCTGGGATAACATCCGACCGGTAAGGGCGTCGCATAATGATCAGCAGCAGCGAAAACCCGGATGGGAATTCAACCTGCACGGGCCGGAATGGAAGTATGAAAACTTATACCTGCCTCTTCTGGGCCGGCACCAGGTTCACAACGCCGCTGCCGGTATCGGCGTGATGGAGATGTTGAAGTATAACGGAAAAATATCATTCGAATCACAGCAGATAAAAACAGCCCTCAGCGACTGCAACTGTCCTGCCAGGGTGGAACTTGTATCAGAAAACCCGCCGCTCATTCTCGATACGGCCCACACCGTAGAATCGGCCAAAGCTTTGAAAGAAGCCATTAAAACACACTTCCCCGATTTTAAAGTTCATTTTGTTTTTGGCTCTTCTTCAGATAAAAACCATAAATCCATCTTAATGGAGTTGGCTGAAATATCAACGCGTATAAGTTTAGTAAAATCCAGATCACCCCGTGCCGAATCCACAAGTAGTTTAACTGCAAGTGCTCAAACAGCCGGGTTTGAAGATATCGTAGAAATTCAATGCGGCATCGCCGATTATGTTCCGGACCTGCTGTCTGAATCCCGTCCTGGAGAGCTGACATGCGTCACTGGCTCATTCTTTGTCGCCGGTGAAGTCAGATCGGAAATGAATTTGAAGTGACATGAGGATATCTATGGCAAGTGAAGAATTTCATCTGTTCCGCCTTTAGTCTATATCTCAATATTTACAAATTAATAAAAGAAACACTTTACGATGTGACATTGGGGGGCCAGCATTTGAGCTGACCTCCGGCTTCAGATCGTATCATTACCCACTCCCCATCGGAGGGCATTGACTACCAGGCGCTGAAAGCTTGAGTTCTCCGTCTGCTCTTTTCCATGCCCGAGGGCGGTGTAGAAAACGCGCCCATGGCCGTAAGGTTTGACCCAGGTGATCGGCCTTTCAAAGCCATTGTACCATGTAGTCATCAACAGATCGAAATGCCCGCATGTCTCCATCAGGTACAGTTCCTCTTCCATCTCGAAATCAACTATATCTTCCATGACAGGATGAAAGTGTTTTTTAACATTGAACGTAAGAACCAGAGGTCGGGGATGCGTCAAAAACTTGCCCCCGACCATGTTGATATAGCCCGGTGTCTGCTTAAAGGAGTCTGCTGCGGAATGAATGCCGATAAAGCTCTTGCCGGAAACGATACCGCCTAAAAGTCCGCCAGACTGCTCAGGCGTAAGGTCCCCCCCCGTGGTATAGCATACAACGGCATCAAATGGTTCAATGACTTCTTTACAGAAATCATCACGGTTTTCAGTAAGCGTCACCTCGAACCCCGCTTCGGACAGAAACTTTTCGTAAATGGGTGCCATTTCATCAAAATTATGGTATTCCCTGGTATGCCCCCCCATCACTTTCTCTTTTTTTTTCATTGTAATACCTCTCAATTAAACTTATGCAAAATTTAAATAATCCCAAATACAATATCACTATTGCCCCACCGTAGGGTCAAACTTTGTTAAAAATCGGAATAGACAAGGCATATACCTGCTCGCTCTTGGCATAAACAACCCTCCATAAAAACCCTTAGAACCTGAAAACACCCCCTGAAAAACGCTTTTAAGGCACCGGCACAAACACGAATTATGAAATAAAACACTTTATACCACAACACACCACCGATGAAGCCACTCATAACCAACATATCTCACCCATTGCGTATTTAAACACAAATACCTTATTCTGAATTGGTGACACCATTTGACACAAGCGGTGATAAGCGTTCACTGTAGCGACCGAGAGGTCGTCCTCGTCCCGGAACCGTGTCAGGGCGCTTTCTATCCTTTCGCCGGTTATATCGGACCACCACCGAACTCCGGCAGCCTTAAGCAGCC
>PUNP01000100.1 GCA_003551785.1 Candidatus Brocadiaceae bacterium
ACACAGATCCTCAAGCCTGCGCCTAACCTCCAGCTCCACTCTTTGCTCAAAATCCTCTTCCGAAATTTGAATGTCTTGTCCCGAAGCGATATGATTGATAATCTGAACTTTAACAAAACGATTGAAAACTTCAGGACCAATTGATGGAATTAACGCTTCGCCCAAATCCTCACGCGTAATAAAAATGCCATCTATACGCGCAACGGCAGTATCCGGAATTTCCGTCTCGGTCGGCCCTGCCGAAACGATCATACAGCACCCCAACAGTGCCAGAACCATCAGTTTTGTTTTGGATATGCTATGCATTTGGTATTCGTATTTGAACAATAAACGATGCGCGGTAAATATTCAGTGAAGCACGTTAACTCATCAAAGCATACCGGTAAAACCAAAAAAAGCTAATGACATCAAACCGGCACACAAAAAAGCTATAGGCATCCCTTTAAGCGGTTCCGGAACGTCAGCAGCATCAAGACGCTCACGTATACCGCTCATCAGCAGCATAGCAAGAGTAAAACCTATCCCTGCACTGATGCCGTGCCAGCTAGCGACTATTAACCCCTGGAAAAAGCCGGCTTCCATAGCTGATTGCAGCTCCACCGGCGCATCGGTAGTGTTAAGCAGGGCGACTCCCATGATGGCACAGTTGGTCGTTATAAGCGGCAAATAAATCCCGAGCGCATCGTATAAGGCAGGCACTCTGGCTCTCAAAAACATTTCAACTAACTGCACAAGCGTTGCTATAACTAAAATATACATTGGAGTACGTAAAACCAGTTCAAGATCAGCATCTATCCAAAGTGCCCCCTCCTTCAGAATCAGCCCATAAAGCAAATAAGTAACGAGACTGGCTAAAAACATTACAAAGGTAACAGCCGCTCCCATCCCGACAGCATTCTCCATTTTCTTTGTAACCCCGATAAAGGGGCAAAGCCCGAGAAAACGCGCTAAAACGAAATTAGAGACGAAAATAGCTGAAAACGATATCGTTAATACTGTCGCTAAATCCATTTATGTATCCTCAACGATAATGACATTAATTACCTTGTTTAATAAGACGGTTAAACAGCCCCATGAGCAAGCCCAAAGCCAAAAATGCGCCCGGAGCCTGAATCATAACACTGGCTGACACATACTCCAGAGGTGAAAAAGAGGGCATCCACGGATAATCCCATAATGTGCCGCTCCCTAATGCTTCGCGAAAGAATGCCAGTATCGAAATAGCTATAGTGAACCCTACTCCTATACCCAGGCCATCGAGAACGGAACGCCCAAGCCCCTTGTTATACGCGAAGGCCTCAGCACGATTTAATATTGCACAATTAACAACGATAAGAGGAATAAAAATACCTAGTGCCGCATTGATATCCGGCGGTAAATAAGCCTTAAAAATGATATCTACCATAGTAACGAAAGAGGCTATGATCACAATAAAACATGGGATACGCACCTGTTCCGGTATGTAACTTCTGAAAAGTGATATGATGAAATTAGAGCAAACCATAACGGCAATAACAGCCAACCCCATCGCAACAGCATTCTTAAGGCCGGTAGTCACGGCAAGCGTAGGGCATAGCCCCAGAGCCAAAACAAAAACGGCGTTTTGCTCAATAAAACCTTTCTTCACTTCCCCGAATAAACTGCGTTCATCTGCCATCGCAATCACCTTGTATTATAGGTAAAAATTTGGATATCGAGATTAATTTATGTTTTTTTGAGTTATGAGTTTATGAAAAGCAGGCCAAGCATGGATAAGCTCACTTTGCCCTGTCATTTTCAGGGCGAGATAAATGCATTAAATAAAGCCAGGAAGGCCTCCCAATCGGGTGGAAATTCGCAGCATCCCTGATACTTGTTCAACTGCCTGTCAGATTCTAAAATTACCAGCCATCCCCCCGGCTCAGTAAAACTTCCATGACCATATGATCGCTCCCAATTTTCGGTAAAGCCCTCGATTTCCCAAAGAAAATCGTTTATGTCGCGCCTAGACACTGAAAGTTCTGCCTGCCCTCCCTTACCGTCCTTATAAAAAACGGAATCGTCTTCAGTAATTGTAAGTTCTACAGTTCTCCCGTCACCGTCGGTATAACATATACTGAGCACTACATTAAGACTCATATTGAACTATCCTTTTAATTGAAACCTCTCTAAAACACTGTATTGTGGCCCGGAAGCGCGCAAGCTGCTTTGCATCAAAACCATTTCATCAACGCTTACAGAACCGAAATAATTCTCTCCTAATGCCTTAGACAACCCCACTGCCGTAGGGCAGGTGCTTTTCCCTTTAACCCTGCAAAGCGTGATATGCGGCACAAATGCTCGTCTTTCCCGCTTTACATCCGCTCGTCCAGCGAGTTCCTCATCAACCCATTCCCCCAATTTTTGCAGTTCACCGGAGGCCTCGCTCACGGACGCGAATACTATCTTCGGCCTACCTTTAGAAGGAAAAGAGCCGATACCGCCGACTTCCATTACAAAAGGAGCTGTCTGCTCGCATACACTCTTTAAACCCTCACAAACCGCCGGCAATTGTCGTTTATTCAAATTACCGATAAATTTCAAAGTAAGGTGTAAATTTTCAGGTTTTACCCACTTTTGCTCCCCGGCCACCTCCCGGATTTTAACAATCGCATCCCATAAATTCTTCCGGCAATGCTCATCAACTTCAAGTGCAACAAAACATCGCATACGGAAATCCCCTTATTCCAGTAAAAACAACAACGCGTTACTGCTCCCCGACCTCCTCCAGTTTTTTAAACAAAATTTCCGCCTTTCCCAGTTCGGTTCCTACCGGTAGATTCTGAGCCGCTTTCTCCCATAAAAAATCGGATTGATCTACAGCAAGCATTATTCGTATCTTGTCGCCTGCAAAAGGTAAAAAAGGCTCAACAGTTATCCCTATGACTTTGATTGTATTTAATAAAACATTCAAGACCGTTTCGCATTCCTCTCTATTCTCCTTCCTCAAAACCCAGGGTTTACGCTGATCAAAATACCGATTGGCCTCTCTTGCGGCCGCCATCACTTCATTCAGGCCTGCTTTGAATTTGAAATTATCCAGATTCTCGCCAACTTTAGCGGGAAGCTGAGCCATACTCTCAAGCTGAGAGCAGTCTTGGGGCTGCAATTCGCCGGCATCAGGCACAACTCCATCACAATACTTATGAACAAAAGTCATTGTCCTGTGCACGAGGTTCCCCAGGCAGGCGACCAGTTCGTCATTATTACGGCTGATGAAATCATCGAACTTAAATGCCGTGCGCTGGTCTTCCGGAGCTATCATGGTAAGGTAATACCTGAGCGGATCAGGATCATAATCTTTCAAATATTCGTTAATCCAAATCGCCGTCCCCCTGCTTTTAGAGATTTTCTTTTCATCTTCACCGGGGAACTGGATGTTCAAAAAGCAGTTGGCGGGGACGTTCGTCGGCAGTTCAAAATCTCCCTGAGCCATCAACATGGCAGGCCACATAATAGCATGAAATACGACATTATCTTCCCCAATGAAATGGATTATCTCACTTTCCGGGTCTTTCCACCATTTTTCATAATCTTCCCAGCTTCCACCTTGCTGTTCGCACCATCGAGCGGTAAATGAAACATATCCTATAGGGGCATCAAACCATACATACAGTACTTTTCCCTCGGCATCAGGATCACCTTCCAGAGGCAGCGGAATTCCCCAATCCAAATCCCGTGTTATCGCTCTGTCAGGCAAACCGTTCTCCAGCAGCCCCGAGGTGAAATTTTTGACCATAGGTCGCCAACCCTCTCTGGAACCGATCCAATCCTTTAGCTGTTCCTCAAACTTGGAAAGCAAGAAAAACCAGTGCACGGTATCCCTGATTTCCGGTACCGCACCGGTGATGGTGCTGCGGGGTTCCTCAAGCAATTCGGGATCGATGGGTTTACCACAAGCCTCACATTGATCGCCTCTGGCTTCCGGTGTATCGCAATGATGACAAATACCTTCCACATACCTGTCAGGCAAGAACATTTCAGCCTGAGGGTCATAAAGTTGTTTTTGTGAACGTTTTTCAAGATAGCCGCCCTCAAGCGCTTTTTTGAAAAACTGCTGACTAATCTCTGCATGCGGCGGCTTGCTGGTACCGCTGTAAATATCGAATTCTAAACCTAAACCTTCGAAATCGCTTGCCTGAACATCACGATAATAGTCGCTTACCTCCTGAGGTGATTTCCCTTCCTTTCGTGCAGTTAAAGCTACAGGTACACCGTAATCATCGCTCCCGCAGATAAAAGCAACTTCCTTTCCACAACTTTTTAAATATCTGACAAAAGTATCGGCGGGCAAATAACACCCTGCTATATGTCCTACATGCAGACGTCCGTTTGAATAGGGTAAAGCGGCAGTAACCGTATATCTTTTTTTACTCATAGATGATCAGCTTATTGAGTTAATAATGGTATCAATAATTAAGTTTTGGATATCAGCTTCAAGATAAGAGTGCATAGGAATAGATAAAATTTCTCCGGGAACAGCTTCAGCAATCGGAAAAATAGAGTCTATTCCAAAATCTGTGGCACCTTAAAGCACCCCTCTGTTTGCTCCGGTGCATTTGCAAGAGCATCTTTGCGTGACAATGAACCTGATGGCACGTCATCCTTGAAGACATTTTCCCGCTCGGACAGATGCACTAATGGCTCTATGTCCTCGGTGCTGATTTCATTGAGCTTTTCAACGTATTCGAGAATGCTATCGAGCTGGGCGGCAAAACGGGCGTTTTCTTCTTCTGTAATATCTAACCTTGCAAGATGCGCAACATATTCTACCTGTTCCTTTGTTATTGACATAATAAAATCACATAATAGAAATTCTTTGGCTAACTTTTAGGCTTGATAATTTCACCGCTTTTGATACACTGGGTACAAGCTCGCACTTTCTTTTTTTTGCCTTCTACGCTGGCCCAAACTCTTTGAATATTGGGCTTAAATTTACGGTTAGTAATACCGGTTTGTTTAATGCCTACACCACCTTCGCGCTTAGGTCTTCCACGTTTAGATATGGTTTTCCCGGTTGACGGGCCTTTACCACAAATATCACATCTTCTAGCCATTTCATTCACCTTTTAAAACAGAAATTTGACAATTTACTTACACATATAAAATGTACAGATAGATGTACAGAAAGTGCCGGCTTCCCATACTCGATACAAAGAGTCATGTAAAGGAAGCAACATTACTGTACTGTAAACATACACTGAATATCTCACAATAGCGCTTATTCTATACTTTTTGGGATTTCAAATCAAGCGTAAAGGCGAAAAGGGGAATTTGAGCTGTAAGTTTTCTGCATATTAAGAAAGACGCGGGCAGAAAAGAGATGAAAGTTTTACAACCAAAGCATGGTATATCGCAAGAAATACATGATTGGTGCTTTACCCGGCAGGCGCGAGATACTGTCAAATGTTGTGGATGGGCTATTCTTCCAAGCGCATCCATCAGGCATAAAATAAACGACCAAATTACGTTTCTTCCAGATTCCAACAAACTGCCTTCGTTGCTATAAAAAAACGGATAACGGTGGATTTTTCGCTTTCAGAATTGTGCGGATACTCTTTGTTCTTGACACTTCTCTTCCCATTCGCTATGATACTTACACCCATGCGGAGATAGGGCTCTTGCTGGGCTTCCAGCTCGTAGAGCTTACAGCTCGGAGAGAAGCAACCCGAGCGCCGACATGGGTAATTGTGCGGATAGGCCGTTCTCTCTCAGAACGGCCTTTTTCTTTGCTGCTGTCGTTATTTATCCGCATAATTTGTAATGCGATAAATCCATATCCTCATAGCGCAGAGGAAACTACAAATATCAGCACAAGTATTCTTACGTGCTCAGTATCACGCAGCCTCTTCCAGTTG
>PUNP01000182.1 GCA_003551785.1 Candidatus Brocadiaceae bacterium
GCCTCCATCTCACGCCGAATATCTTCATCCTCAAGAGGCGAAGGAGCACTCGTGTAGCGCTCCCCGAAATTGTCCCCCCCGGACACTCTCCTCTGTCTTCTTCGATGAAAGGGAAGAATACTGTCGGTCGAGACCCATTGCGCCGGGCCTTCCGCGACCAGTCCATCGGATTCTCGATAATACTCCTGTTCAGCTCGACGGGTTATTACTTGAAAAGTACGCTTGCCCCGAGGACGCGCCGTCATTTCGTAAGGTTTTTCCGCCCGTCGCGGGTTATCCTCGTAACCCTCCACTCCTGCGGCAAGAGTAACGCTGTGATTATTCTCCATAATACGCACCTGAGCCCGTAACTCAAAGCTATGGGGTAGCGGCTTTCGAGACCGTATCCATCCATGACGCCCCCCGCTGTGTTCCCATACGTAACGGTCAAGAATTTCATCACGCACTATTGCAAGGTCGGGTCCCAAGACCCAATAATCTGCCGCAGTTTCAACGTCCACAGGCAGCGTTATATCCGCACCAGAACAGACTGAATACCAATTATCCAAGCGATCAGGTGCTCCCGCAGACGCAGAATAGCTGCAGAGAACGACCACAGCACATATAAGCCAAAGCTTCAATAATTTTTTCATACCCCACATTTTTTTTTCAACCATCATTTTCCCTCCTTTTGTTATGTTTTTTCTAAGTATTCTTTGGACAACTTCTACTATGCTCTGTACACTGGAAAAGACACGGGGCTCTCTTTGAAACTATTTTTTTTTATTTGGCACCTCCTAGTTATCAGTAATAACTTTTCTCTGTTGATTACTTCACAAAAAAAAGAAGAGTCATTTATATGGTAAAGCTGAACAAATCGGCATGAACGAGTGCCATTCGCAACATCAGCCGACGTCCGCGCAAATGGCCCAGATCGCTGTTACCGTTCCAACTCAAAGTATGGTGAAGCTCGTCACCGGTAAAGGTGTCAAAGTCCGACGCCGCAACCCCCTCGACTTTTTTCCCATTGGGATCATAAGGGTCGGGTTCGACCAGTTCGGCTTCGATCCTGCCTCCGAAACATCTTGCATTGATAGCTATTTTGTCGCTTTCAAGAGTGAATGGCCTGGTAATCAGATTTCCCATGGGACTGTCTGCACGCAGTGACACGAAACCGTCGCGCCGCAGGCGACCGCGGAAAACATGTTTCCTGCGGGGAGGTGAGTGATGCTGGCTGTAGTCAAGAGTATAGTATACGTATATGCTGTCGCCCGCTTCAACTATCCGGTGCGAGGGGAAAACCATGCGCGGCATCCCGAAGCCCAGGTCAAGACGCGGTATGAATTCCGATCTTTCCGGCAGACGCCACCAGTGCAGCCCGTCGCGACTAAAAGCCGGTTCACACCAAATCTCGCCCGTCCTTTCTTCATCATACACCATCAACTGTCCGAAATAGCGGTTCGGCCGCACACGGTCCGCCGTAAGACCGTAGTAATCATTGGTATCCAGTTCGTCCGGGCTGAGTATGACCTGCGGTTCGGACCATCTTTCCAGATCACTGCTTTCGGAATAACTTATGCGGCGCCTTGCATTCCCCTTGCCGTTTTCCTTCCACCCAACCGCGGCTGAATGCCAGGCGCGTAGATAGATCATAAACACGCCGCGCTCGGGATTGTAGAGCGTATTGTTGGGACAATCGCTGTGACCGAAAATAACCGGCCTGACATCGGGTGGATAATCCCATTGGATGCCGTCAGGACTGCGTGCAAACATGATACCCCCGTTACCGGGCTTAATCCATTCCTTGCAGGTCATGGCGTATCGCCGGTTGGCAGGCGCACCCGGCACCTCGAATACGCAGCCAGCCCCACAACCGTGGAAGCCCTCGAAAACAATCGGATTGTCACCGCAGGGATGGTCGAAGCGGTTGACTGCCACACGGTTCCAGCTTATGCCGTCGTCACTCTCGGCATAACAAGCTCTGCGGGGCTTTGGCGCATCGGGCATCTCATAACGTCGAGCGCCAAGTACCTGCGCTGCGCGGCCGGCTTCACTGTCGGATGCAGTGTACCACATACGCCAAAGTCCGGAATCCACATCATAAGTGACCGTGCTGACAGTAATATTATCCTCGTCTGCCGGATGCTCGGGTTTGATTACCGGCTCAGCCGGGTCCAGCGCAGGCTGGTGCGCCACGTGGCGCAATCGAAAAGTATCGGCAACCGAGACGGCATCCCACAAGAGATGGGTGCCGGTTTCTATATCTGTATAGCCTTCATTCGATGGGTCATTATACATTTGACTTAGTCCCTCAAAAAGACATGTGAAATTTCAGTGAATATAATTTCCGCAACGGCAAAACATTCTCATGGTTCGCGATACAGCACCGGTGCGCCCAGCAGCCCGCCGGTTCCGACTTCATTCAGGCCGGTGCGTTTGCAGAGAAAGGCTATAAGATTGCGTTCACCAGGTCTGAGAGCCTCAGTGATTTTGAACGATCCCGGCATTCCGTAACCGGTAAAGGCCTCCCGGCTGTCTCCACCGCCTGTAATGTAAGGCACATGCTCCCCATTTACATAAAGTTTTGCCGAACCGTCTGTTGCGGGCAGCCAGAGATAGACATCTCTGCCGGAAGGCACCTCCGGCACATCAACTTCCTTTCGATACATCATTTTGTCGAAGTAGTTATGATAGCCAAGATGCGACCACGTATCGACTGAGACATTAGTGGTGCGCCAGTCGGCGTCGTCATAACCGGACATATGCCAGTCCTGATTTTCCTCGGCGTCTCCATCCGGGGCGGATTTTATTCGCCAGTTGCGAAGGGGAGCAAAGTCCTCCTCGCCTTCCTCCAGCGGCCGAAATTCCCGTGCAATGCGGGAAGCATCGCGCCAGGTGTTACCATGCGGCCTGTCAACATAAACAAACCGATAGTCACTTTCAGCCCGGCCCCTATGAACGCCGAAAGCGTAATTGTCCTCGAAGCGATCGATATTATCTTTCATACGCTCACGCCATTGTTTGTAGTCGCTTTCGAGATCTGAAAATCGTCCCTCTGCCTGATCTTCAAGCATCTGCATGAAGCGCTCGAACTGCCGCAGGGATTCGTTGGCTATTTCCACGCGCCAACTTTCTGCCTCGGTCTCGCACGCCTCCATTGCTTCGTCCATCAGCCTGCGCGCCTCGCGCATCACCTCGGGTGTGAACCGGCGCCTGTAGCCCCAGGCAGCACCGGAATAATCATCCGTCTCGACCCAGGCGGCATCGATATGGCGCCAGTAGCGATACATCTCCTCCGCCGCAGCGCCGTAAAAGTTATCCATTAACTCCTCCGTTATCTCTTCCGGCGTGAGCTCCCTGTCCCAGGAAAGCCGAATACCCAGGTAAAGGCCGAGCAGTGTCGTCTCGAAGTTCGACATGGTTTCCACCTGCCAATGCGGGTACTCTGCTTCAAAAAGGATAGGCAGGTCCTCGCTCCATTTGGTCAGGAATGGATTGGGCGCCCAGGTTTCCGACAGGTTGTAACCGTAAAAATGATATGCAATGCGGTCGGTAACCTCGTGCCAACCCCTTACGATTTCCAGAAGTTGCTGTGGATTGGGATAATCATCCCACGTCATCGGGTGAGCGCGGTTATAGGTGATCGGCGCAAGCACCGGCACTACGTTCGGGTGCACGGGCTCCCGCACCGGCGGGCGCGTATAGTCCACATAAGCCAGCACTCCGAAATGCACCTCGGGAAACTCCTCGTTTACCCTCTCCGCCACACGGTTGGTCAGAACCAGAAGCCGATCCGTTTTGGAGACGGTCTCCATGGCGGAGTCCCAGTCGTCGGCGTCATACTCCGGGTCTTCGGACTCATCCCAGCCGATGGAATCCATAGGCGACAGATTGATTCCCCTCCGGTAGCGTTCCTGCAGGGAGTCTATGATGTTTTCAGCCATTGCCTCGGCCACGTCTTCACGGGTCCATTTGAGTTTTCTCGGGTGTGGTTTGCCGTTGATGACGGCACGCCATTCCGGATTCTCCTCGCGCTGCTGGTCCGTTATCCACCCCTCAAGTCCATGGCCATAAGTAATCCTCCGTCCTCCGCCCAGGCGGTTACGACGCATAAAATCCCGACACATGCGCCAGAGTGAAGACCAGGCAACATTAGGGACCGCCGATGTATCCTGTTTCGGTAGAGAAAGAGTTTTCAGTTCGGGAATATGTTCGCCCAGTTCACCCGGCATGTACCAGCGGCAGCCCAACTGGTGAAGCACCTCATACAGCGCATAACTTGCGGCAGTGTCCGATTCGCCTATCAGCCCTATGCCATCTTCACCCGCCACCAGCCGCCAGCCCTGGTCGTAGATGTATGACTTTTCAGGAGACCCGAAAACATCGCGGGCAAGCTCACCCACGTATATGGGCGTTAAATCCGAATCGGCCTCTTCCATACCGTCCTCATACAGGGACAGCTGGGTTCCGGACATCTTTTCAACATACTTAAGCAGATCATTCACCGATTCCCGCAGCCGCCTGCGGCCCATCTCTGCATCCCTCTCCTCCGGCGCAGCATCCCGGGGAACAGAGATGTCATCTGCCATTAAACCATCCGGTACGCATATCGCAGCTCGGGGGACTTCATCCTCAACAATCACCACTTCTTCGCCGGCTAGGGAGGCAGCGGTGTAAAACATAAAAATACTGACCAACAGCAAAATCATAAAACTGATAGCCTTCATTGTCATCCACATCTTTCTTACCCCATTTAGTTATCGGGAATTTTCACAAAATCAAACTCTTCAACATCAAGCACAATCCGCAGCACACCATCACGGTATTCATAGGTGTCGATAGAAGAAACAACTGCGGACGGTTCACCCTGCATTTCATCGGTTCTCAGCTCGATCTCAACATCTTTGGCCGTCGAGCCGGACCAGTTGGCAAGAGTAATCAGCAAGCCGTGTTCGCTTTCTATCAGGGCTGTCTCAACCAGATAATCACTGCCGCATACCCGGGGACTCCAGGGGATATCTTCCATTACCTTCCCGAAAAGTTCACGATAAGGTTCGGGGAAGGACGGCGGATTATAAGTGATCTCCTCATCTCGTTTGTCCCGACGCAGCTCTCCCCCCCGCGCATAAGCTATGCCGGGAAAAAATCCGGAAGCGATCACTCGTCCGTGATCCACACTTCCGGAGAGAAGTGCGGGCCTTCCGTCCTCGAATTCCGCCATCACCCGCGCATCGTCCCATGCTGAGAGTTCATGAACACCGCAGAATGCTTCCAGAGTACTCTCCTTTCCATCAAATCCAATTTTTCCCAGAACATTCAGCCGCGGCATTTCAAAGCGGGGGCGGCCGGGGGATTGGGAGAACTCAAACTCACCGCGCTGCATACCCAGACGTTCACGCAGTTCCAGAGGCCGGTCATAACGGTCGTAAAGTCCGCTGCCGGCACCGAGGTAAAGGCTGCCACCGCTACGCACCCAGTCAATCACCTCATCGACAGCGTCGCTGTCCATATGTGAACCTTGCATCAGGAGTACCTTATAGTCGGAAAGTGCGCCGTCGATAATATCATCCTCTGTGATTATTTCCACCGGATACCCCAGATGCTGGAGGAGGAGCCAGAAGTACTGGCGCTCTTTTCCGTGGAGTGAATATCCGTCCGGATTCCAGATGTCTGTGCTGTGTGAATAAAGCATGGCCACTTTGCTTTGAGCCACCTCCCCATCCATAATATAGTCTTCCACGGCCCCTATTGCATGATTAATACGGGCCAGGGCCGGATAAAGATCAAAACGATGGGACTGCTGATCCGAGGTTGGGGCATAATAAGGTCCGTAGTTGAAATAGTTAAGCGCTTTCACGCCGTGTCCTATCTGGCCTGCGGATTTTGTCATTATA
>PUNP01000851.1 GCA_003551785.1 Candidatus Brocadiaceae bacterium
GAAGTTGACCGAAGCGGATACCACGCCCGGCGTCTTTTGCAGGGCTTTCTCAATATTTGAGGCGCAGCTTGCGCAGCTCATCCCCCTCAGGGAGAGGGTGGAAGTGGCGCCGGCCCCGCTTGAGTTTTCATGCTCAGTCACCGGAGGTTGCTCCTCCTCAGGAGCGGGGACAGGGCATGATTCGACGTCCCCATTTTCATCAGATTCAAGATATTGCTCCGGATTGTCCTCGAATTTATCTTTGCAGGAAACATTACAGAAATAATAGGTTTCTCCGTCATGCTGCACAGTTGCAGCCGCGTCCTCTTTATTAACTTCCATTCCGCATACTGGATCTTTTGGCATTTTCTACACTCCTTAAATAACATTCCTTGCTGAGGCTGCTATCTTACTGTATGTATGGGGATTCTTTGTCTAAAAATTAACGGCAAAACGGAAAGGCGGGCAAGATGCCTGGGGTGCAGAATTTCGAAAAATAACAGACCCCACAAAAGCATGCCCACCGTTCTCAGCTGGCCACCATTACTCAATGAGCCGGTTTCTTAACCCCGGTTATCCAAATAAACTACTTCCAATATAAGATGTCCCGATCGGTTTGTCAAGGTGATAGACTTTCATCCGGACCATGGACCGGCAGGCACACAAAAAACCACCAAAAATAAAAACTGATCGGCTTAAGAAGACATTACCGGTAAAATACGCTTCAGTCATTATCCATATGATGCTCATGATCCATCGGTTCTTCGATTTCCTCGACCTCCGGTGGCGTGTCGATTTCGATACCATCGCGATGCATTTCTTCGGCCGTTGCTTCTCGCGCCACAGAACCTTCCGGAAAATCATAGGGTCCCGGGTCTTCGTAAGTTTCGATTCCTTCCCGCACCCTCAGGATATTGGCCATGCCGCCCATAACCGTCTGGCCGAACTGGAATTCAGCGCCGAGCATAGGGATACTGTTTTCCGGCAGCGGCATATCGGTCCGTGTCATATCTTGCATGCCGGTGGTCCCCATGCTCATATAGTTGGGGATCAGTTCCCGGATTTTTTCATCTACCCCATCGGTATCAGCTCCCAGCATAAGCGGGGAGGCGTGCCCCATCTGATTCATGATATGATGTGTCATGTGACAGTGAAGGAGCCAATCACCGGGGTTATCGGCCACGAATTCGACGACCCTGGCGGCACCGACCGGTACCAGGACGGTGGTTTCAGGGGTTAGTTTTGAGCGATTACCGGCCCAGCCGCCGTCAGTGCCGATGATCTTGAAGGCATGGCCGTGAAGGTGAATAGGGTGATGACTCATGGCGCTCAAGTTGCCGAAACGCATCCAGACGGTGTCGCCCTGCCGGGCAACGAGCGGTTCGGTAGCCGGCATGACTTTACCGTTCATGGTCAGGATGTTAAAGTCGACCATTTCGTTCACATTGGGGCGCCGGGTGTCGGGTTCTATACTCCATTCATGAAGCATAATGGCGAAATCCCGATCAGGACGTTTCTCTCGAGGCAACCGTTCATGCACCACAATCATGCCGATCAGTCCCATTCCATCCTGGGTCATTGAATCTAAATGTGAGTGATACATAAAAGTTCCCGCCTCAGGGAAGTAGAATTCATAAAGAAAAGTCTCACCGGGTTGGATGGGGGGTTGAGTTAATCCCGCCGCACCGTCCATCCCGCAGGGAAGCAGCACCCCGTGCCAATGCACGGAAGTCCGGGTGGGCAGGTGATTGGTTACATAGATTCGAACTTTTTCGCCTTCGGTTAGTTCAAGCACCGGGCCGGGCACCGTTCCGTTAAATCCCCACGCATCAACCGTCAAACCGGGAGCAACTTCCTGGGTAATTGGTCCGGCGGTCAGGTGAAAAACTCGCGTGCCGTCAACAATTTCAGACTCTGCGGTCGTGGCATTGGGCGTGACTACAGGCGTATAATCCTCCCCAGGCACACCGGGGGGCAGCTGATGGCGGGATGCCTCCGCCCATGGAACTTCGGAAGTTGGGCGGTCAATGTCATCGACCGCCTGTTGGCTGAAAGTGTTCTGATAGGAAACAAAAAGCAATGCAATTATTGAATTGAATAATAAAAACCGCTGAAAACTTTTACTGATTATTGACTCACACATTGTTTGCTCCGGATAAAAAATTGTTCTTTCGTCATTCATCTCATGGCGAATGTTATCTGTTGTGCTCAACACGCACTGTGCCCGCCGCGGGAATTCGGCCACTCATCAGGTGGTTTGTTTCGGCCCGGGCAACCCAATAATCGGCCAGAGCCTCTAAATAATCTCGTTTCGCGTCCAGTTCCTTTTTTTTTGCTGCAAGGAGATCGAAAACACCAACTTCCATAGCGTTAAAATGCCGTTGTGTTTCTTCTGTCAAGTCTTTTTTCAGAGGAATGATAGTGTTTTCATACTGAATAACTTGTTCGCGTCTGGTCTTCAGTCGTTGAGCTGTTATGCGGGAAGCCGCGCCGAGCTGGATTCTGATTTCTTTAATATACTCTATCGCGCGGTTTATTTCGGCATCGGCAATGGTTCGCTCCGTCTGTCCCCAGTCAAAAAGGGGCAAAGGAAAGGCCAGTAGCGGGCCCAGCCTCCACGTTCCTCCGGATTCACGCTCGCTCTGCATTTCCGCCTCCATGCTGGGCATGACTGAGGTAAAAGTGGTGATCCCCCGTTGGCGAGATGCTCGCAGCAAGGCGGTCTGAGCCATCTCAAGCTCCAGACTGTTTTGTTGGGCGGCGGCTGTGATATATTCCGCTGCCGGCGGCTGGTCTTCTTGTTTCATTTCCGGCAAAGGATCTGAAATTGTCCATTGACTGCGTTCATGGTTCAGCCCCAGCAACAGATTCAATCGCTCTCTTTTTTCGGCAAACTTCAATCCGGCATTGGAAACATCCATTTTTGTCTGTTCCAAAACGGCTTTATGTCCTTTCAGTTCGAGCTTACTGATGTTGCCGGCATCTCGCAGGCGTTCTGCCATTTCATAAGCTGCCTGATCGCTTTGCAAAGTTTTTTTCAGCATTTCCAGTGTTTGCTTTGCTGCCTGCGCTCGCCTATAGGCGATCTTTACATTCAGTACAATATCCATCACTTCGGCGGTGATCTTGTATCGTACCCTTTGTGCTTCGGCTTCAGCCACTTTCTTATTCCAGGGAATCATGATTACACCAATCAGTTCCTGTACGAGGTTAAACTCCCATGAATGCCCATTGCTTCTGATATGAGTATAGCCGATTTCCATAACCGGATTGGGCGGCAGCATGGTTTTGACAACTTCGGCTTCAGCAATGCCGATCGATTGATAAAGTCTTTGCAGACTCGGATTATTCAAAAGAGTTATTTTCACCGCCTCTTGCAGTCTCAGCTCATCCTCCAGCAAAATATTTTTCTGCTTCCGGGCCTCCTCTCTCTCTTCCGGAACCTGATGCCATCTGATGGCCTGTCCGGTACGTCGGCCAACCTCCTCCTCGACTTGCTCAAAGCTTTTCTGGGAACGGTTGGATACACAGCCTGCCAGGAACGCAAGACTTATGATAAGTGGTGCTTTCACAAGAGTATTATGCATCAGAAGGATTCTCCTAAAATAAAGTCATTGAAGTGTTCGCACGAAAATGTCCCGACAATGCCGGGAACAAAAATAGTATCGCCTATTCCCCACTTTTTGATTAAATGGAGCTTCTTCGGCATCCACCCTCATCTTGCAGACGGGATCAATGAATCCCGAATGATCCACCTGTTTGCGGTCCACGGTTCCGTGGCGTTGATCGAGCATTTCTCCCACTTCCTCCGCCGTTTCGGCTTCGAGGGCGGTCTCTGACATGTTTATGCACTCTTCCACATCCAACTCGGTCAGTAAGGGCATAATCTTTTGGAGGGCTCCGACATTGACACTGATATCTTCGATACCCAACCCTACCAAAAGGGGTATTATTCGTGGATCACCTGCTATCTCCCCGCATATAGTCAGCGTCTTGCCCGCTTTCTGCGCTTTTTCGAGCAATTCACGCAAGACTCTCAGAATGATCGGATGGTGCGGTTGATACATAAATTCCACATTGGGGTTGTTCCGGTCCACAGCAAACAAATACTGGACGAGATCGTTGGTGCCCACGCAACAGAAATCCGCTGAAGCCAATAACTTCCCGGCACTCCGTACGGCTGCTGGAGTTTCAATAAGAATCCCTGTTTGAAATTGTTCGCAAAAATCGACTCCCTCCTTCCACAATGATTCAAGGGCCTGATCCCGAAGTCTTATCATGAAATCCAGCACTTCCACTGATTCAGTGAATGGCAGCATTATTCTCAGGTCGGTGAGCGAAGAACCGGCGCGAAGCACAGCCCGCAGCTGTGTCGTCATGATCTCAGGGTGATAATGGTACAAACGCGGTCCCCGGAGGCCAAGCTGTGGATTTTCCTCTGGCCCCATTGTCATGTGTTCCAGAGGCTTGTCTCCGCCCACCTCCACCAGTCTCACGGTAACGGGTTGATGACCGCAAAGACTGAAAAGTTCTTTATAGATGTCACGTTGTTCTTTCTCGGTCGGGAAATTATGCTGTTTTTGTATAAACGGCATTTCCGTACGGTACATCCCGACACCCTCAATCCCCTTCCAGTTTATACCTCTGAGCTGAGCGGGATCGGTAATGTTAAGCCATAGGCGAACCGGCAGGTTTTCTTTCGGTACCGGAACATAGGCCGGGGAGTCAGCCAGGCCGGCGAGCTCATCTTCCGACGGTTCGATCAGCAGGTGTTCATTCGTAGCATCCACGAGGGTAAAAGCTCCGTCCCGCCCTTTTAAAACAGTGAGCGTGTCAACAAGCACCACGGGTATCTGGAACGATTTCGCTAAAATAGCCGAATGGGCGAATGGGGTGCCTGTTTCAATAATAAAAGCCCGCACACCTTGTCTGGAGGCTTTGATAACCTGAGAGGGAAACAACTCCGGTAACGCTACTACATCCCCATCAGCGGCCTGGAGCTTTTGGTTGTAAGGCAGCATACGGTCTTTTAACCGGTTGGCCAGGTCCCGGAAATCAGCCCCGCGCTGACTAAAAACAGGGTCGTCCGACTTATCAAACAGAGAAGCCATCTCTTCGGTCACATGTTCCACCGCATCCTCAGCCTTATTTTGGCATTGATGTATGAACTCATGAACGCGTTCCTGGAACATCTGGTCCTTCAGGATCGAAACATGTGCTCGCAGGATGCCGGCTTCTGAGAATTTCTTCTGTTCATCCAGGTGTTCGATATCCTTTTGTATATCATCGCACACCTTTTCGAGATTCTCTTGAAAACGGTCGATCTCGTCGGCCAGCTCCCGGGGAGGGGGGCAGTCCGGACCTTTTTTCGGCATATGTTGATCGGACAGATTAAGCCTTCCCTTTTCTACTCCTGGAGCTATAGCTTTGCAATTCAATTTGTCTTGTGCCATGAGTGAAAATCTCGTTTTATTATTTTACTTGTAATTTACTTTTTTTAGCAAAAAGATTTGGTTGCAAAGACGTAAGTGCTTTTGACATAATATCTAACAATGAGGGGTAGTGTCTCTCTGGTCATCTTCGGGCATCAGGCGGCACTATTCCTCATTCATCATGGATTCTGCAACAGGCCCTTTTATTCCTTAAATTGGTCTATCAGAGCGGCGATGGTTTCTCTGGCATCACCGAAGAGCATTCTGGTGTTCTCGCCGAAAAAAAGTGAATTTTCAATGCCGGCAAATCCGGGCCTCATGGACCTCTTAAGCACGATCACGGTCTTGGCGCGATGCGCTTCGATGATGGGCATCCCGTAAATAGGGCTTGACTCATCGTTGATAGCGGCGGGATTCACGACGTCATTGGCCCCGATGACCACAGCCACGTCAACGGAGTC
>PUNP01000594.1 GCA_003551785.1 Candidatus Brocadiaceae bacterium
GCATATTTCACGCGTTTTCAGTGGTGCATATGTGGCAAATGTCAAACGCCGCTGTATTCGTATACTGCAAGTGCAGACTTTTGCCGCAGATGCGCCACTGAGAACGCGCCCGCAGGGTAAACCGCAGTTTAAGGCCTCGCTGTACACACTGTAAATCTTGAAAGTCTCCAAAATGGTACTTAACACATTGATTTTCAATCCGTTATATTAAATGTTTTCGTTGGTTTATGAAATATGCAGGCTATGACGGTGCGTTAAACCTTTGGCTCTGGTGTAAACTTGTAAACTCATGTTTTACTTGCGACGCAGCCCTTTACCTCGTATAATATGATAATGAGTTGCTGGTGTCATGCTGTTCTGGCGTTTCTCATAACTCGTAATTTTCCTTTATTGGAGCAAGTCCATGTCCCTGCATAAAGTTTCATCCAAAGGTCAGGTTACTTTGCCAATCGAGTGCCGGAGGGCGCTTGGGGTGCGGCCCCACGACCGCGTTGCCATACAGCTTGAAGATGACAGAATTGTTATCCGGCCCGTTCCCGATTTTATGGAACTCGAAGGTTTTTTAGGACCGCGGCTCTCTGAAGAGGACGAGCAGAATGCCCGAGAGAGCGCCGTTTCCGAGCGGGTGGAGGGCAAAACATGAAACGCGTGTTTGTCGATACGAATGTCTTTCTGCGTTTTTTTACACGGGACGATGCCGATCATCACAAACGGGCGAAGAGCTTATTTAAGAAGGCGTCCGCTGGTGAAAATGAACTTTTAACCGGGCCGCCGGTTCTTTTTGAAGTGTTCTGGACGCTCACTGCGGGCTACAAAAGAGATGCTCAGGTGGCGCTGGATGTCCTTGAAAGTATTGTCAACCACGACGGCATTATTCTGACCGATAAAAGGCTGGCGGAGGCGGCCATCCAGAAAGCACGAGATACCGGGGAAGATTACGCTGATGCCTATATCTGTGTGCTGGCGCAGTCTCAGAAATGTGATTCGGTAGCCACCTTCAACATAAAACATTTCAAGTCTCTTGGGGCGGATATAGAAAAGAAACTTTAACAAGGCCCACGAAAAGTGTCTCGAAAACAAGTGAAGGTATATATCTAACAGTCTGATTAAACCAAAAGATAGATGAGGGTTGCAATCATGGAAACAGTCAAAATTTATACTCTGTCGCATTGCCCGTGGTGTGATAAAGCAAAGGACTATATGGACAGTCATGACATCCCTTATCAGGAAATCAATGTGTCTGACGAAGAAGCTCGGCAGGAAGCGATAGGAAAGGCGGGAAGATATGCTGTTCCTGTCATTGACCTGGACGGTAAGGTACAGGTCGGTTATGAAAAGGAAGAGCTTGATGAGTTTTTCGAGGATTTTCTTTATGAAAAATAAACTTAACTGGCAGGTGACCCTGGCGCTCATACTGGTCGCGCTCGGTGTGTTTTTCTACTATGTCCATTGGTTAGTCTTTCGCGATGTGGAACACATTTTTCTGTATCTCATTGGAGATATAGCGTTTGTATTCTTTGAAGTGCTGCTGGTTACTCTTGTTATACACAGACTGCTCCACCACCGGGAACAGAAGGCCGTTCTTAATAAAATAAATATGTTGATCGGAGCTTTTTTCAGTGAACTGGGCACTGAACTCTTGAGGATATTTGCGACCTTTGACGGGCGGGTGCATGTGCTCAAAGAGCGTCTTTCGGCACCACATGACTGGTCGGAGTCGGAATTCCTGAATATCAGGGATAACGTCGAGCAACATGAATCCAATATAGAAACCGGGAAATCCGATTTTGTCACTGTGGGCAGTATCCTGCAAAAAAAACAAAAACTTTCTCCTTGACCTGCTGCAAAACCAGAATCTGCTTCAAAATGAACCATTCACCGATCTGGTCTGGGCGGTTTATCATCTGGCCAAGGAAATGGAACACCGCGGTGATTTATCTGATTTGCCCGGTAATGACCGGCAGCACCTGAACACTGATATAGAGAGGGTTTATGAACTGATGCTTGTGCAATGGATGGATTATATACAGCACTTACGGCGCTGCTATCCGCACCTGTTTTCCCTGGCAGCTCGGACCAATCCATTCAGCTCAAAAACTTCTGTGGAAGTTAAATAGGGGGGGGGCGAATGACCAAAATATCAAAGAAAAAACAATTGATAGGGCTTTTCTTCTGGCTGCTGATTGTCTTTTTTGCCGCCGCTGTAGGGGCTATGGCTTCGACCCAGGCCGGTGATTTTTACTCGCAGCTTGAGCTGCCCGTCTGGGCACCCCCGGCGGGAGTCTTCGGCCCCGTATGGACCGTGCTGTATCTGCTCATTGCCATATCCGGCTGGCTCGTATGGAGGGAAAAGGGATTGAGGGGCGCACGGATGGCCTTTGTTTTCTTCTTCAGTCAACTGATCCTTAACGCGCTGTGGACCTGGCTATTTTTTGCCTGGCAAATGGGGGCGCTGGCTTTCCTGGAAATCATCATTTTATGGCTGCTTATCGTTGTTACCATGGTTTCATTCTGGAATATAAAACCGTTTGCAGGGGTATTGCTCCTTCCTTATCTTTGTTGGGTGAGTTTTGCTGCGGCCCTGGCATTTTCAGTATGGCGACTGAACCCTGTGCTGCTGTAAGCTGAAGGGGGCGCGTTAACATTTTTCAGCCCTTTTTACGATCAATGGGGAACCCAGGCAAAAGTTTTTGCCAAGTTTTTTTTAAGCGTATCGGCGTTTGACATTTGTCACATAGGCTGCATATTTCACCGCAGGGTAAACCGCAGTTTAAGGCCTCGCTGGTACACACTGTAAATCTTGAAAGTCTCCAAAATGATACTTAACACATTGATTTTCAATCCGTTATATTAAATGCTGTCGTTGGTTTATGAAATATGCAGGATAGGCACCACTGAAAACGCGTGAAATGCTCAGGTTATTCACGTCCCAGAAAATCTCGGGATCGGGTATCGACCCTGATTTTATCGCCGGTAGTTATATGGCCCGGGACTTTTACCGTGACTCCGGTTTCCAGTTCAACCGGTTTGGTGACTGATGTAGCCGTATTACCTTTTACGGCCGGTTCGGCTTTAGTAACTTCCAGCACGACACTCGGTGGCATTTGAACACCTACTGCTTTATTTTGGTGAAAATCGATGTCCAATTCCATATTATAGGCCAGGAAATCCTTCATATCGCCAAACAAGTCCTGGTCTACATGGCATTGTTCGCCTGTTTCGGGGTTCATGAAAACGTAACCTCCGGTGTCTTCATACAAGAATGTCAGTTTTTTGCTTTCCACAAAAGCTTTTTCTAGTTTATCGGAGGTGGCGAATCTCTGTGTTTCCGAGTGGCCGTCGTCTAAGTTTTTCATTTTAATCTGGGCGTATTTCCCTCTTTTACCAACAAATGCCTCCTGTATATCCACGATTCGCCAGAGCGAATCCTTATATTCAATAATATGTCCTTTCCTTGCTTCACCTGCTTGAATCATCATAAGCTTCGTTCCTCTTATTTAGTTAAAAAGCTAAAAATTATAATATCATTCAGCCGTGGCTTCCTTCTCCTCGTCAAACTGTGATAAGTCTATATTGCGCAAGGCCTTCTCATAGCCGGCCTTATTGAGCCGTTCGATTATCCCGGGGCGGAAATAGGACTGCTTAATAGCTTCCAGGGGCTGCAGTTCTTTATCTTCCACTTTCTCAACCAAATAACCGTTAATGCGCTCATTCATGTCCTGTTTTTCAACAGAATTTGAATTGGCTTCTTCCAGAGTAATCAGGTCGTCATGCACAAGTGACATCAGTGATTCATTCATTGAGCACATACCGTATTTCTTTCCCGTTTGGATTGTCGAAGGAAGCTGGAAGGTTTTACCTTCGCGAATGAGGTTGCTGACGGCGCTATGCACATACAATATTTCAAAAGCCGCGACACGTCCGCCACCTTTTTTCTTGCATAGTGTCTGGGCGATGACACATTTTAAAGTGTTGGAGAACATGACACGTATCTGTTCCTGTTGATCAGGGGGGAATTGATCAATTATACGGTCAACAGTGCTGGGAGCGGTGGTAGTGTGGACAGTAGCAAAAACCAGGTGCCCGGTTTCGGCACATTCGATAGCCAGAGCGGTGGTTTCCAGATCCCGCAACTCACCGACAAGGATGATATCGGGGTCCTCACGCAATGCAGCGCGCAAAGCGCGCTTGAAACCACTGGTATGCGAGCCGACTTCCCTGTGGCTGATAATGCATTTTTTGCTCTTATGGGTAAATTCGACAGGGTCTTCGATTGTTATAATGTGATCACTGCGTTTTTCGTTTGCATGGTTGATCAGGGCCGAAAGAGTTGTACTTTTACCGCAACCGGTCGGGCCGGTGCATAAAACAATCCCTTTAGGCAGCAGCGGAAGCTGCCTAATCTGTTCGGAAAGCCCTAATTGATCGACAGTTATAATTTCAAATGGGATCATTCGCTGGCATATTGCAGGGCCGTGAAGGTCTCTATATACATTAGTTCGGAACCTGCCAATTCCCGATATTTCATGACAGAAATCAGTGTCATTAGTCTCCTGCCATTCTTTTTTGTTACGTTCGGGCGCTATTTCCATAGCCAGCGCTTCAACTTGCTCTGCGCTCATAATGGACTTGGTCAGTGGCTGGAGTTCGCCGTCTTTTCGAATTAAAACAGGGGATTCGGATTTCACGTGAAGGTCAGACCCACCCTTATCCGCCATCGCTTTCAAAAGCTTATTGATTTTTGCCATCATTCGCTCCTTAAAATCAAAGTATAAATGTAAAACTGCAATTTCACTCGATATGCCCGACCGGCATGATATACAAGGCATCCAAATTGCCGGGAAGATTAATGACTTCTGCAACTTCGCTATCGTTGAAAGCCCCGACAGCTACGGTTCCTAAATTTAACGCTTCGGCCTGCAAGTATATATTTCCGCCGGCATGTCCGACTTCCATATGCACGTATCTTTCAGCACGTTCCCCATACCTGGAGGCCGTCCTGTCGTAATCGGCGGCTATGATAATAACCATTGGTGCTGCGGCGATGAAGTGCTGGTTGAGTGCGGCGCCTGCCAGGTTGCTCCTTGCATCACCCTCGGCTGTCATATCAAGCTGATGGTTTTGTGGACGATACAGATAGATACCGGCATCTAACCCCTCTACGGTATTATCTCCGACCGCTATGAAAACTTCCAGCGGATACGTGGCTCCGGCGGAAGGGGACGCCCTGAGCCGGCCCTCGTCACCGGTTATCCCCTGCGCCGACCACAGCATCTGTCCGGCCTGTTCAATTGTAAGTGCATCTCCGGAAAAGAATCGGCGGCTTCGCCTTTGGGTTATAGTTCTTTCTAATGATACTTCACCGTCTGTTATCGGATCCGGTAAATTATGTTCGCTATTCACTAACTCACCTCCATAACTGTTTTCTTGTGTGCATGATGCGGCTACCAGAAAGAGAGAAGAAATGGTCAATGCAACGGCGCAGATGAATACATATTTTCGCATGACGTTATACCTCCAAAATTAAAAGTTCTACTATGTGAAATCCAGTCGTAATTCGCTTCTCGCTGGTCCTCTGATTCTAAGCTGGAAGAGCAACAACAGGGATGTCTGTATTACTCATCACCGACAATCCAGGGTCCTGGCCGAAAACCAGGCTCGTAGTGGACGCTTTCAAGCGTCCCGGGGAGCGCGTAGCAATTTCCGGACTCCGGAGCCCTTGAAAGGGCTCACTACGAACCCCTTATTGCCTTTTCGCCCAACCTCCTGGCGGGTTGGCTGAAAAGGTGCAGGCGGAATGTATGACAGGCATCTTGCCTGTCCAGGGCGCACGCAGGGATGCGTGCTATACGAATTGCAGGCA
>PUNP01000076.1 GCA_003551785.1 Candidatus Brocadiaceae bacterium
AACGAGACCATCTGGCCGGGCCAGGCCTCGCGATTATACCTGTCAGTAACGAATTCAACGTATGGTGGATTGTCCCGCTTGGTAAGTATGCTTCCGGAGGCAATAACCTGCCGTTCCCCTCCCTGCCCCAAGAGGGTGGAGATATCGTAACCGCCTGATTCTTCTATCGTTGTTTCCGCCAGCCATCTGCGTCCGTCTTCACTTTCCAAGGCTATTTTTTCACCATCAGACTCCCAGAAAAGGTTATCGACAGATCGTTCAAGCTTCACATTGACCTTGATACGGGACCCCGGCAAGCCTTCAACCGACCTTGGAGGGCCTAACACTTCTTTTTCCGGTAGTCCAGTGTAATCCGGGGATGAAATAAGAAATCGTGATTCAACGATCTCAGGAGCTCCTTCGACCATCACACGATAGCTGCGTGTATAAGTGCGTCCCAAATCATGGAAAATCCTAAAAGCCCTTGAACGCCTGAGGTCACGAAATTGGTATGAGAAAAGCGCCGTGTCGCTATCCAATGCTCTACGTTCCAAATCCGTACCGTATTGGCGCACGTTCTCCTCGGTTGGCTCTTGACCACTACGAGACCGGAATCTATCAAGAAGGTCCCTATTAGAAACCGGAACCATATTCTCTCCCCTCCCACCTTCCCTGCGAGAAATACCTACAGAGCTTGCTTCTTCACTTACAACCCGAGGATAGAAGTCTTGAATTTGATAAGCGAGTTCCTCATGCCTTCGGCGAGTTTCAACTAAAAGCAGTATCTCATGATTAGCATTTTCATCCACAACAATATCTTCATCCGGATAAACGGTCAATGCTACGCGGCCAGGAGGTGGTACATCCGAAAACGGAAAGCTATATCTATGAAAAGAACTCTTCAGATGCTCGGGTGCAATAGCCGCAAAAATCCCCCAAACAACTATTGCTACGGCAGCGACACCAAGCACCTTTAAGAGCGATTTTGCATCCCAAATATCAGATTTTCGAAAGTGTCCTACCCATCCCATCCCCTGCGCTACAGTCTGTCGGGCAAGCTCAGCCTCTTCTTCAGTAAGTTGCTGTTTACTGAGCTGATATGAATTTATCAGCAAGTTTCTGGGAACTCCATAACGCTCTTCAAGAGCCAGAGCAGTGTGGTCCAGGCTGTAAAAACGCATTATAGGACTAATTACCCATTTGTAAAATGTATAAGCAAAAACGGCAAAACCGAAAACCCCCAGCGGGAGACGGAGTTCAACGGGCAAGTTGACGAGACTGTCGCTAAGAAACAACACACCCCACAAGGCAAGCCCGAGTGCAAACCACCGGAAAAGCCCGCATAAAAACTGGCTTAAAAACATAGCCATCCTTGCACGAAATAACTGCTTCGTAAGGATTTGAGCCGTATCTTTTGATAAAGTACTCATCGTTAAAACCCCCTCAATATAACAACATAAGGTGCTAATCAATTAACTACATACATCCAGTGGTTCATCCGTGTCTTGAACCGGCGGTTTACCCTGCGGGCGCGTTTTCAGCGGCGCATCTGTGGCAAAAGCCTGCACTTGCAGTATACGAATGCAGCCGCGTTTGACATTTGCCACAGATGCACCACTGAAAACGCGTGAAATAACCGGGCTAGTCAACTCAGTATCATGAGAAAAACAAATGTTCATTCCGAGTCAACTTCGTCATCTATGACTATGTGTGACTTTGTGCCTTCAACCCCCGACCATAAAGCTTCTGTAGGCACGACCCGTGGAGTAGGCTTGCTCTCATGAATATGTTTACGAAAGAAACTTCCTCTCCTAACCAAAACCATACTATTATCGTCTGCATTAAATCGCCAGCGCAGGACTGAAACACGGTAGGGTTCTTTATTTCCAGTCCCCTCGAAATCATGATGTTCATCACTGTCAATAAGGATATCCGCATCAGTTCGTCTCAGCCTTACCAGGGTAAGAACATCACGGCTTCCTTGGACATCATACACACCCAAAAGTTCCCTTTCATTGTAAAAATCCCTTAATTCTTTGACATGCTTGGCGGCCGCTTCGTACATCTCCTCAGCAGCTTGTTCATTCCAGCCGATATAATAGACGCCTTTCTTTTTTATCGCAACAGAAAAACTCTCTCCATAAGCACCCCCAACCTCTACCGTATCATCAGAACCTGAAACGGGTTCGGGAGACAGCGGTGCTAAGGTCTCACGGGTAAGGGCCCAAACGGATTCAAGACCATCGGGCACGGAAGCTTTGAACTGAATGGTATGTTTGGCGTCGAACTGCGCACCCTCTTCTATAAAACGTACCTCCTCTACATGGACGATATCATCAAAATCTTCCCCTTCTTCACCTCTTTCCTGAGACCGTATGATGAACCTCTCAGCAGTAAAGGAATCTTCCGGATAAATATAGATCGCACACCTGGAAAGAGCCCCTTGCAAAACTTCACCGCTGGTAAAGGTAACGACAGCCTGAAGTTCTCTCACAGGGTATGGCTCCCCAAAATAGACCTTAGGTGCTTCAGAGGGAGGACGATCCGGAACAGGGTCGTCTTTGGGATCAGGGTATTTCCAATCCCACCTCTGCATCATACGTTCAGCAGGCAATATCCGAGAGAACAGGTCCGGACGCGGTTCAATCTGGATTGACTCGACACTTTCTATATTGAAAAGACGCTCACGGCCTGTAAAATCACCACTAAATGTATAACGTGTCGGGTATCCTTCCCTCTGATAAACCTCGTCCGCCTCGGAGGCATACCCTTTCTCTATCATCTCCTCCTTGCTTTCTAACCCCAGTTCATCTTCGGCCCATGTAACCAGTCTTAAATTACCCCGCACCACTATTTCCCCTCTGTAAACAGTTCCATCGGTCATACGGATTACACCATAACGACCTCCATAAGCCCAGGAGGTCAGGAGAAGGTGGATGCAAAATACAGTGAATAAACCATAGAGAAATACATTTCTATTTCTGTTCATAAGCTCCTCTTATATCCCCGAACAAAAAAAAGTAATTCATTAACCCGCTTACTCACAAGCCTACACTGGTGCAGATGTGCAGAAAACAATCGAAGCTATACTGCAAATGCAGGTCAAGTAAACTGGTGGAATGGACCACTAACAATATCATCACTACCTGCACATCGCACTGTAGTGTTGAGATTGATTTTAATGAGAACTCACATATATTCTCTGAACTACTTTTGGATGCTATAAGCTGATTATAAACTAATTTCTGCTTCAGATCAAACATTAGTACGGATTTCGACAGGGCTTGTCAATGGTGTTTTTGCACTATGTTATTCATTATATCAAATTTTTGCTCCATATCATGCAGCAATTTGATCTGATTTTTTGCTCTTCTCAAATTTTGCGATTCATTTTCGGTTTTGAAATACTTATCCCCATTAATATGGTCGGCAAGGAAACGTGAAGCGAGTTCAAAAGTGATCAACCTGGCTGAGAAAGCTAAAAAATCAATTTCTGTTTTAGAGAGTGTGCAAGCTGCTTGCTCCAAATAACCGCGGGTATATTGTTCAAACAATTCCAGGTCAAGTTTCACTTCATCAGAATCCAGGGCTTCTTCCCCACCGGGATTAGCACCGGAACGTATCGCGTCACCAAAGTCGTAAAGGGCGGCCCCGGGCATGACGGTATCCAGATCGATAACGCATATGCCAACCCCGCTTTTTTTGTCGATAAGGACATTGTTAAATTTCGTATCATTGTGAGTTACACGGGTAGGTATAAGATTTTCATCTAACATATCGACCACTAAGGAGGCTATATCCTGCCTTTTAAGTAAAAAATCAATTTCCTTTTTTGCGTTAACGGCACGATTAACAGGATCATTATTGACCGCTTCAATCAGGCTTGTGACCCTTTTAGGAGTATTATGGAAACCGGGAATAGTCTCGTATAAAGATTGAGCGGGATAATCACTGAGCAGCCGCAAGAACTTACCGTAAGCTTTACCGGCATAATAGAGATGTTTTGGGTTTTGTGCTGTCTGATAGGTACGGGCACCTTTTATGTAATAACATATTCTCCAGTAATCGCCTTTGGGGCTGTGATAAAGGTAATTTCCATCCAAAGTAGGCAAGAAATGAAGAGTTTCCCGAGCGGGGTCGCCGCCTTCGTCTCTGATCTTTTCTCTCAAAAAGGCGGTGAGATTAATAATATTCTCCATGACCTGTTCCGGAGTTTTGAATACATTGTGATTGATTCGCTGCAGCAAATAGGCGAGTGCTTTGGGGCGGTTGCCGCCCAGATTTATCCAGTATGTATCGTTAATATTTCCGTTGGTTATTTGAACGGTTTTTATATCAGGGCCAGTAATGCCGAATTGTTTAAGTACAGACATTAGCTCATCCATTATGCATGTCCTCTGAAGTATTATAAGTTCCCGGATGAAAGAAAGATAATTGGCTGCGGCCGTAGATTCTTTGATCATAGCAAACCAATTGCTGAGTAGGCCATAAGGCATATGGTGTTGGTTCGTGGTGAAGCATTAATATAGCGTCCGGAGCGATCCATGCCCCAATCAGAGCTTCCAAGACATCAAAAAGGGCCGTCCGCGAATGCACATTATCGGTCATTTTATACGGTGGATCAACAAAGACCAGGCCGGCGGGAGACTGATGCCGGGCGTATTGTGGAAGTTTGAGGAAGTTCCTGTTGAGAATATTCGCTTTATCAGGGGTGATTTTGCAATTATCAAGGTTGGTTTGAATCAACTTAGCAAGTTTTTCATTTTTTTCGATAAAGGTACAAAACTCAGCTCCCCGACTCAGAGCTTCAATACCGATAGAGCCGCTGCCGCTGAAAATATCTAAAACTATTGCGTTCTGCACATCAGCCTGGATAATATTAAACAATGATTCTTTAACTCTGTCCAGCATGGGACGCAGTTCTTTATCCTCAGCGGACTCAAGTACGGTTCTTTTGTATTTTCCCCCGATCACTCTCATAAAAATCCACATCCTCATTTTTTAAGGAGACTATTGAAATACCAGCCTTATCCGCCAGTTTGACAGTTTCTTCCTTTTCTAAAAGGAGAGTTGCCTCCGCTTCAACAGCAAGGGCTGCCGCCGAAATCGACTTTAAAACATTTATTGTATCGGGACCGATGCACGGGATATCGAATCGGGGGTCATGGTTATGCTTAGCGACCTTCACAGCAACGACTCCATCCCCCGCAAGCTCACCCGCCCGCCGCAAAGTCGCATCAGTACCGTCGACACCTTCAACAGCGATAACCGCACCGTCTTTGAGTGTAATCGACTGGCCGATTTGCATGGCGGCGATTTGCTTGATCATTGACCAGCCGGAAAAAATATCATTCCATTGGCGCTCAGTAGGTTCGGTATTAGTTAGCGTACCCTGCGGTGCGAGAAGTTGAGGACAATAAAGTATGGAACTGCGAATTTCTATCCCCTCTTTAGTAAATTCTTCAGCCAATGCCCCCAATAAATCGTGGTCGTACCTGGAGTATTGGGAGAACCAAAATTTCAAGGTTCGGGTATCCGGGAGGTGACGAAGAATGTTCGGGTACATTTTGGTTTTTTGAATACCCCCGCACATAACGGCGTTAGAAACGCCTTCCTTTTGGAAGATTTCAATCCATTTCCCCAATTTACCTATCCCGGTCCAATAGATGGAGTCAACATGCTTTTCCAGCTCGGATGCACACTCACCCTTAATAGCTACGGCCGCCACTTCGATTCCATTTTCATGCGCACCTTTAGCGAAACATATTGGGAATAATCCGCTTCCTGCAAGGAGCCCAATTTTCCCGGGATAGCTTGTATTTTTACCCATGCGTCGTCACTTGAGAACTCATATAAAGGTCTTCTTTGATCAACTGACAA
>PUNP01000549.1 GCA_003551785.1 Candidatus Brocadiaceae bacterium
ATGTCGTTGAGGTCTATCCTGCTTATGAGGAAATAGCATGTCGTATTGAATTTTTTGGTGATTATATTGACAAGCTCAGCGTTATTGATCCTCTAAGTGGAAAACCGCTGGAGGCTGCCGAAGTGCTGACGATATATCCGGCGAACCATTTCGTCACGCCGGCCGACAGGATAGATAGCGTTCTGAAAAGTATTGAAAAGGAGTTGAAGCACCGGCTGATAGAACTGCGCAACGATGGTAAATTAGCCGAGGCGCAGCGCCTGGAGGCACGGACGCGTTATGACATGGAACTAATGGATAAAGTGGGGTTTTGCCCGGGGATCGAGAATTATGCGCGCCACCTGACCGGCAGGTCTCCCGGGGAGCGGCCGGCATGTCTGCTGGATTATTTCCCCGATGATTACCTATGTATAATTGATGAATCGCATCAAACGGTTCCTCAAATACAGGCGATGTATCATGGCGACAGGTCGAGGAAACGGACTTTAGTCGATTACGGTTTCAGGCTGCCCTCAGCATTGGATAATCGCCCCTTAACTTTTTCAGAGTGGGAAGGGATGCTTAGTAAAGCTTTGTTTGTTTCGGCTACCCCGGCTGAATATGAAGTGGAGAAGTCGGAGGGGGAAGTTGTGGAGCAGATAATTCGTCCGACAGGGTTGGTCGACCCGCTGGTGGATGTTTCACCGGCAAGTGAGCAGGTTCAGGACGCAATTTTTCGCATTAATGAGCAGGTGAAAGGCGGTGAAAGAACATTGCTCACCACTCTGACTAAACGTTTGGCAGAGGATATGAGCGATTACCTGGCCGAACAGGACATCAAGTGCGCTTACCTGCATAGCGAAGTTGATACGATTGAACGCGTTGAGATATTGAATGATCTCCGTCGCGGCACGTACGACGTTGTTGTCGGTGTTAATTTGCTGCGGGAAGGCCTGGACTTGCCCGAGGTTTCGCTTGTACTTATTTTCGATGCGGATCGCGAAGGTTTTTTGCGCTCGGAGACTTCTTTAGTTCAGACAATAGGGAGGTGTGCCAGAAACGTGAACGCCAGGGTCGTTTTATATGCCGATCGCATTACGGGTTCGATGCAGCGGGCTATTGACGAGACCCAACGGCGGCGTAAGATACAGATCGAGCATAACCGTGTAAATAATATTGAACCGAAGACGATTCAGAAAGATATCGGGCAGGGGATTGACTACGAAATCGCGGCCTGGCAGCGTCGGGTCGAGACGCCGGTTGCCGCCGAGCAGGAGACGGATTATGTTACGGCCGACAGGTTAGAGCAGCTTGAGGGTGAGATGAAAGATGCTGCGGCCCGCCTGGATTTTGAGAAGGCCGCCACGATTCGAGACCAATTGAAGAGACTGCGTAAGCATGAATAAATTATTAAGTCCTTAAAATACTCACATCGACATTTTACTGTCGATGTACGAAAAAATCAACGAAAACGACAAATATCCAATGATCAATATCCAATGTCCAGGGTACGGAAGTACGACCTGGAAGATCGACTTATCGATCACGCCATTCGCCTTCATATTGTCTTTTGGCGCTCAATCGACTGTAGGGGCGAATGGCTGTTCGTCCCTGAACGCTCACGGACAAAATTGCGCTGTCAGGGCGACCCGCCAGTCGCCCCTTCAACGTATATACGAATGGACAGGCCATGCCGGAGTGTCAAAAACGTCATAATGCAAGATATCACGCCAATGATAATGAGGCATTTTTACTTAAAAATTGGATATTGAATATTTATCCGTACTGTGCTGAAGGATATCCATTCTTATGCACAGTTTCTGAAAACGTTTCATCTTACCTGTGAACCCGCATTTCTTTGTTTTATTCAGCTTGTTTGGGTATACTGTATAATAAGTCTAAATTGTAAATTACGAGAGAATGCAAATTTTACTGAGTTTTTCTGGAAGACTCGAGTCATGGAAGAGATTACCTGGATATTAGTTATCTATCTGCTCGGTCTGACCGCAATGATCGTAGAGCTTTTCATACCGGGGGCGATTATCGGTATAAGCGGTTTTTGTGCCGTCGTGGGGACGATGATATATGCTGCTGCTACCGGTCAGACGGTATTAGCTTTAGCATTATTGGCGGCAACCGTGGTCTTTCTGCCATTTTTCTTCATGTTATGGAAAAATGTTTTGGGGAGAGTTTTTGCCGTACCCGAAACCCTGGTAGACTTCCGTTCTTCAGCTGGTGACTATGAGTCGCTTTTAGGTAAGGATGGCGTAGCAGAAAGCTCTTTAAGACCCAGCGGTTCAGCTATTGTTGACGGTAAGAGATATACTGTCATGACCCGCGGGGAGATGCTCGATAAAGGGGCGAAAATCGAGGTCATCGATGTTGCCGGATCGAAATTAATAGTGCGCAGAAAGCGCCCGCAAAATTCGCCTGAGTGATATTGCACAATCCGCTTATTTTACTTTTTCCCTCGTATATATTAAACTGTAAAACCTCAAATATCACCTTTCCCTTGCCGGCAGCGTGAAAGGCGGGAGAGTGGACTTTTTCCAGTGAACCACTGAGGTATTCCCGGTTTACTGAATATTTACAATCACAATTAACAACTATTTATTCGTAAAATCAGTAGGATTTATTCCAAAGTAATCACCTTAGTAAAACAACATTATGGCTGATAATCTAACATATAAAATAATAAAGAATCATATCGTTGACGGCGATGCCGACCCAGGCGAAAGTATCGGAATAAAAGTTGATCAGACCCTCACCCAGGACGCTACGGGCACTGTAGCTTATTTACAGTTTGAAACCATGGGCGTACCGCGCGTCCGGACAGAGCTCTCCGTCAGTTATGTCGACCATAATACTTTGCAGAGCGGCTACAGGAATCCTGACGATCATCGCTATTTACAGAGTGTTGCTGCGAAATACGGTATTGTATTCAGCCGTCCGGGTAACGGCATTTGTCACCAGGTGCATTTAGAAAGGTTCGGCCGTCCCGGGAAAACGCTTTTAGGCAGTGACAGCCATACTCCCACCGGAGGCGGGCTTGGTATGCTGGCTATAGGGGTAGGGGGGCAGGACGTTGCCTGTGCGATGGCCGGTATGGCGTTTAACCTCAAAGCACCCGAGGTCGTTAAGGTCAATCTGACCGGTGAGTTGCAGCCCTGGGTTACGGCTAAAGATGTTATTCTGGAACTGCTGAGGAGGTTGAGTGTCAAGGGGGGCGTCGGCAAGGTTTTTGAATATACCGGGCCTGGGGTGAAGACATTAAGCGTTCCGCAGCGCGCTACTATCACCAATATGGGGGCGGAGTTGGGTGCCACTACCAGCATCTTTCCGTCTGATGATCGCACCCGGGAATGGCTGCTACTCCAGGGCCGTGCCGGGGACTTTGAGCCGCTTGCCGCCGATGCGGATGCTGCATATGACGATGCTGTGGAACTCGACCTTTCTGAGATCGAACCGCTCATAGCTATGCCGCACAGCCCGGATAATGTAAAGTCGGTGGCTGAACTCGAGGGTATGCAGGTCGATCAGGTTTGTATAGGAAGCTGCACAAATTCTTCACTGCAAGACCTTTCGACCGTCGGGGAAATCCTGCGGGGTAAAAAAGTTCATCCGAATGTCAGTCTCGGTATAGCACCGGGGTCGCAGCAGGTGCTGCAGCTCATCAGTGAACGCAGTGTTTTGGGAGCCATGATTGAGTCGGGTGCACGCATTCTTGAATCCGCCTGCGGGCCTTGTATCGGTATGGGTTTCTCACCACCCAGCGGCGGGGTTACACTGAGGACTTTCAACCGTAATTTCGAGGGCAGGACCGGTACCTCCGATGCGCAATGCTACCTCTGCAGCCCGGAGACCGCTATAGCCGCGGCGTTGAATGAGGAAGTCACCGACCCGCGCAAACTGGGAACGCCGCCGCAGGTCAATGAACCGGAGTCTTACCCGGGGGCGGACAGCTTGATAGTATTTCCGCCTGAGAACGGCGCGGATGTGGAAGTTGTTCGGGGGCCTAATATCCAACCCATCCCCAAGCACCCGCCGCTCGATGATAGTGTGGAATCAACGGTACTTCTTAAAGTCGGAGACAATATCACGACGGATCATATAATGCCTGCCGGCAGCAAGATACTTCCTCTTCGGTCGAATATCCCCGCTATCAGCGAATATGTTTTCAACCCCGTAGACACAGAGTTTTCAAAACGCGCTTTAGAGCGTGGCGGAGGTTTTATTATCGGCGGGGAGAATTATGGCCAGGGATCCAGCAGAGAACATGCCGCACTGGCGCCGATGTATCTGGGAATTATTGCCGTGATCTCGAAGAGCTTTGCGCGCATCCACCGTTCCAATTTGGTCAACTTTGGTATCCTCCCCCTGGAGTTTGTCTGTGCTGATGATTATGAGCGAATAAACCTTGATGATGTGCTTCGAATGACTAATATGGGCGAGAGCGTCAAGTCGGGAACTGTTAAGATAGAAAATATTACCGGGCGTTATGAATTTACAACTCATTGCGAACTCGACGATAAGGAAAAGGAGATTGTCTTAGCAGGCGGTCGGCTGAACTTATCTTGAACAATCTTGCATTAAAATACACTAATATGGTGCAGTTTTTTGATGTTTTGCAATGATCCAGTGGGAAATCCGTAATTAGCTATTCCAAATCGAATGGATTTACACCATATATAGGTAGAGGAAATGCATAAGAAAAAAGGGCCGGAAGTCAGATTAGGAAAGAGAAGCAGATCTAAAAAATTCATTAAGGAAAGTCCTTTCTTGATAGTGAGCTTCTTTTTTCATTTAGTTGTTCTCCTCTTGCTCGCTTTTATAACGGCTCAGGAGCCGCGTGAGGAAAGACAACGCATAGAAGTACAGGTGGAGGAAATGCCGGAAGAAGACATGGAGATGGAGCCGCTGATTACAGAGGAAACTTTGTCTACAGATGCTGAAGCGGCCGGGGGGCCGGGAACTGAGGGGGCTGGAGAAGGGGCCGGTGAAGGATTTGAAGACGCAGCCGGTGATGTTGAGGGGCTCGATGCGCCAAGCGTTGATGTTTTAGGTATGAGCCAGGCAGTAGGAGAGGGAGCTGCCGGACAGTTCGAAGGCCGGAGCGGTGAGGGATTTGAAGTAACATCGGGCGAAGGTGAGGGCGTAGAGGGTGCCGTTGACCAATTTGCCGTTGCTACAATTAATGCTGCCTCCCAGGGGAAGACTCTAGTTGTCTTGAATATTGACCGCACGCGAAGCGTTATCTATTTAAATCTTCCCCGCCTGATCGAAAGGATGGACAATTACTTTGAATCTATTGACAGGAATTTGACCTCGGAGATGGTGGATAATGTTGAATGGATAGTTGTCGGTTACGGGGGGGATGTGGTTTTCCATACCAGTCCTTCGCAAGACCTTGAACATATCAAGTCAGCTCTTAGAGATGTAGATGTTTGCCCAACAGGTGAACAAAATTTAGGTGCGGCGCTCAATACTATCCTTGACAGATATGGCGATTACGGACATAGGGAAATGCTTGTAGCGACGATGACTGACGGCTATGGTTCCGATCTCAGGGATGCTTCTTTACTGGAAAGGTCAATACAGAGACTTAATGACAACCGTGCCTCGTTATACGTTTTCGGGCATGAAGCGGCATTTGCAAGTAATCGTAAACGTAAAAGCCTGGAATTGGACCCGGATCTGCTGCAACCGGAAGACAGGTCTGCGGTCAGAGGTTTTGAGGGAAGAACGATTCGTGATTGGGTTGATGCCGGGCCGGAAGCGCCACGCCGTGAGTTGTGGAGTGGAAACAGACATTGGGGATGGGATGATCGCCATATGCCGCCTTCCGGGTTCGGGATGTATGCCA
>PUNP01000064.1 GCA_003551785.1 Candidatus Brocadiaceae bacterium
ATATAATCTCCTGTAGATAATAGTAAAAGGTTGAACTGTGATGATGCCTGTTTTCAGAGGCTCCTCACTGAAAACAGAACACCGTGCGGCGCAATAACCTGCATTTCATAAACCAACGACAATGTTTAATGTTCTCCTTCAACTTTGCGGAATGTGAGATTGCGAGAACGAATCGTAATCATCGTTTCCATTTTAACAGCATTGAGCCGGCAATAACAAGTGGAAAGGAGTACTGGCAGCCGGGCCGAAAAGACTACAACAAGTCCGCAGTGAGCCCTTTCAAGTGCTCCGGAGTCCGAAAGTGCTGCGCTCAACCGTGGACGCTTGGTAGCGTCAACTACAAGCCGGTTTTCCGGGCAGGCTTTTTGCGATTGTGATCCACGGTCGCGGCGTTAAAGAACGGCTGGCTCCAGGCTGTTTTCACGCCACTTTTCAGCTCTATTCTGAAATACTTGAGCCCAGTTTTCATATGCCATTCCATTTCCCTGCCGCAGGAATATTCCAGCACCTTTCCGCCCGGTCCGATGATGGAAATTCCTTTTGTTCTGCTATCGGCAATAATACGCAAATAGCCCCGCCCCATTTCAACAAGTTCGAAAAGGGGATATGTCGTAGAGTAAAAAGCTCCCTTTTTCATCTGTTCAATGAGCAGATCCTTCGTTATTTTTTTATTTTCAGGCACCTGTACCTGCACCCAGCCCCGGGCGGGACCGGTATAATGCCAGTGGAAATCGTCGGCGGCCACCGCCCATAGCCGTTCTCCTGAACTCAGCAGTTCATCCCATAACCTTACGTTGCGCTCTTCATCCGTGCCGCGACACTCACGCAACCCGTTATAAATTTCGAATGCATGGAGGAACCTGGCGCCACGGTGGAGATTTTCGTGTCCATTCCTATATTCCTGCGGATGGCATCCGATGATAAATCCGTTATTAGCCCGCAAGGCGGCAGCACGCTCTGCATAATCGTCGGACAGTTCGGGGGTTAATTCGTAAGAACCGATTTCAATAATGTGATCAGAGCCGCCGTTTTCCGAGCCAGGTAAAACCGTAATCCCCGACTCTTCACTCCATTTGTCGATCTGTTCCGGCGGATGCGTACGGTTGTGATCGGTGACAGCTATAAAGTCATATCCGAGCAAGCCGTACATCTTCGCTGTTTCGGCCATATCAAGCTCTGGTCCGCAACAGGTATGTGCATGCAAACACCCTTTCAGCCAACGACCGGAAGCAGAATAGGGGTTAATGTATTCCTCCCGGGTGCTGCTGCTATACTTAGGGCGATGATCCTGTTTTGTCACAAGATGCAGCCAGGGAATGTCGCCGGGGGAAACAGGGGAAAGATCTGGTAGTACACATGAGGAATGAACCGGCTTATTCTCAACGCTCAAGTTCGATGTATTATCAGTTATTTTTTGCTTTTTGTTGCTTTTAGTCATAACACAGTGCATTCATTCAGGTTTTCAGCAGCGAAAAACGTTCAGGGGCCAGAAAACTGTCCAGTAAACTACGGGAAGAAAGCGAATCTATCGTTCCGGTATCTTCTCTCGCTGAACTGCTGATAATTTTGTAAAGCGAGCTTAAACGCTCGCCGTATTTTTCAATGGAAAATTCATGAATAACTCTTTTCCTGTTATCTATTACACTCTGCGGGCCAGAGAAACGGAGACCGGCAGGAGATATTTCTTTTTTTAATGATTTATCATTGACGACAGCCGTGATCACTACCTTTTGCAAAGTTTCATCCAGCCTGCCAAAATCCACCGTTTTGCCGCCGTTAAGTATAAAGCTTTCGAGGGTGCGGTTCAAAACCTCCGGTGTGAAATCCCGGCGGTAATTGGCGTAATAACGGCTCATTGTCGATTTCAACAATGTTTTCAGTTTATTTTCGCCGATTAATTCAAGCGGAACCCGGAGGGTGGAATACAAATGGGCAATATCAATATCACGTGATTCAAAATCACGCGTTATTTCCGGCAGGGTGCGCCCGCATAGAGGTTTTCCGGCGAGAAAAGGCTCCAGAAAACAGAGTCCGAACCCTTCAGTCACACTGGTGGTGATGATGCTGTTGGCGCCGGCGATGAGCCGTTCAAAATCCGCACCCGGCTGTTCACCCAGTTCAAATTCAACAGGAAGTTTAAACTCCTCGGCCAAGGCTACCCATTGCTGATAAACTCGTTGATGGACGGGATTTTTGGGGCCGCGTGTCAAGCCAAACTGAAAATCGTCTCCTTCCAAAGCCGCCCACAGGAGCACCTCTCCCACGTTCTTGCGACGTATAGCCCTGGTAGGATAAAGGATCATGTCAGATTCGGGATTTATCGTTTTATCAAAAAAATCAGCAGTTTCGGCGTTACCGAAGCTGACGGGGTTGGGCAGCAGATGAACATTATGTTCCCCGGCCCCGGCCTGACGGACAAATTCCGTGTCGCGACTGTTAATCAGGGCATAATGGACATGGTCGGCCCGGGGATAGAGCGGCTTACCAATTTCATTGTCATGATTCCCGGTCAGATTTTCCACCAGTGAGTTGTAGAGTTCGGGACGCCCGTCCTCGGCAAAATCATGTATTTGCAGAAGCATCGGGTATCCTTTCTCGGCCAGCATCCATACGGCGCTCGGCAGCGCCGTATTCTTACCCAATGAATGGTTATGGAAATGCCATATATCCGGAACCGCCCCCAATAAATTCCTGGCGGTCTCCATCAATTTACCGACAATCTTTGCGTCAAGTCCCGGGCCGGGATTATCCGAGTATTGCAGTTCCGAAACAACCCCGATGGGAGTGTTTCCCCATATATCGGCACTGTTTTCCGATTCAAATGCTTGACCAGTAATGATAGCCGGCTGGATATCGGCGCCCTTCAGCGCCTCAAGCGTATTGTCGATAACGCGACGCACGCCCCCCGTACGCAGGTGATAATGGACAATGGCTATTTTCAATTTATCTGTCACGATAATTATTCCATTTTTTTAGAGTAATTTTAATCGCATATTGGTATGATGTGCTTTTCGGCCAAGCCACAATAAGTGACTACTTGATTTCACAGACTTCGCTCTGAAATCAGGGCGCCGTTCGGCGCAGTACATTGCAAAATCAAAAAAAACGGGCAATAAGGATTTTTATTTCTCTTGTCATTTTGAATTTGATATTTCCGTTCCTTGGGCATTGGATATTGATAATTGGATATTGGATATTTGTCTTTTTTCTTCGTACATCCTCAATTTTTTAACGATGTACGGAATCTAAGCGCATAACCACGGACATCGATTCGAATATCGTGGCAAACTCCTGCAGGAATGTCTGTTTCACTGTCGGCGGTCAAATATCTTTCGGGTGCTTTCCATGACCTTTTCCGCTTGCGCTTTATCCAGTCCGGCTCCGATCAGGACATCCATGGCATGCTGCAAGCCCGGGTAATCGCCCGGCGCATGGCCATCGGAGCCGAAGGACATGGGAGAATGGTTTTTAACGGCTAACTTAGCAACATGCCCATTACTCAATGAATGCCCTTTCCTTACAGTTATTTCCAGTCGAACACCATTCTGTGCGGCAATTTTAACTTCATCTTCGGTGATCAGGCCGGGGTGTGCCAAAACATCAATATCAGCCTTGAGAGCCGCTTTATTGGTCCCGGGCGCTACAGGTTCCACCAAAGTTTCTCCATGAACTAAAACGATTCCGGCACCGTACTTGCGCGCTTTCCGCGCTAAGTCGCCGATCTGTTTGGGGGGCACATGCGTCAATTCGCAGCCGGCAATAATTTCTAAATCGCCGAAACAACCTTTGGACTCACGGCAGAACTCCACAATCCCGGGGACTGTAAAAGCGATATTTGAACTGTCGCAGTGATCACTGATAACCAGTCCCTTATATCCCATAACCTGGCAGCGTCGGGCCAGTTCCGACGGGCCCAGCACGCCGTCGCTAAAATAGCTGTGCGTATGTAAATCATACATTATTCTTCCTCGGTATTTATATAAATTTCCCCACCTTCCGCATCAACAAGCACCTTCGTTCCGTCTTCAAACTGTCCCCCCAGCAGATATTTTGCGAGCGGATTCTCGATAGTCTGCTGGATAGTTCTCCTGAGCGGCCGGGCGCCGTATACAGGATCATATCCCAACTCTGCAATTAATTCTTTAGCCTCTTCGGTAATCTCAATGGCAAGATTCTGTTCCCGGAGGCGATCGGAAAGGTATCCAAGCTGAATATCGGCAATATCGGTCATGAGTTCTTTAGAGAGCGCATTGAATACGATGATTTCATCGATTCGGTTCAGGAACTCAGGCCGGAACTCATCGCGCAGGGCCTGGCGGACTTTCGTTTCCATTTCCTCTCTGTCACCGCTTCCGGTCAGGTTTTGAATCCAATCGCTTCCGATATTGGATGTCATAACCAGGATAGTATTTTTAAAATCGACAGTACGCCCTTTCCCGTCGGTCATTCTTCCGTCGTCGAGAACCTGAAGTAAAGAATTAAAAACATCGCGATGGGCCTTTTCGATTTCATCGAACAGTATGACGGAGTAGGGCCTTCTGCGCACGGCTTCGGTGAGCCTGCCGCCCTCTTCATACCCGACATACCCGGGCGGCGCACCGATCAGGCGTGCTACCGAGTGCTGTTCCATGAACTCGCTCATATCCAAACGGATCATAGCGTCTTCATCGTCAAACAGGAATTGGGCGAGTGTTTTACACAGTTCGGTTTTCCCTACGCCGGTCGGGCCGAGGAAAATGAACGAGCCGAGCGGCCTGTCGGGGGCCTGCAATCCGGCGCGTGCCCGCCTTACCGTATCGGAGACCGCGCTGACGGCCTCTTCCTGGCCGATCACTCGCTTACGCAGCACGTCTTCCATGCGCAGGAGCTTCTCCTTTTCGCTCTCCAGCATACGCTGTACGGGGATGCCGGTCCAGTTCGAGACGACTTCCGCTATATCTTCGGACTCGACATCTTCTTTCAGCAGCTGGCTTTCCTCCTGGATTTCTTTGAGTTTTCTTTGCTTTTCACTGACTTGGTCCTGAATTTGGCGCAGTTTACCATAGCGTATCTGGCTGACTTTTTCCAAATCGCCTTCGCGTTCGGCGGTGTGCTCCTCAGCGCGTGCTCTGTCAAGCTCCCGATTCAGCTCCCTGATCTCGGCAATGATGTCCTTTTCGTTCTGCCACTGAGCGGAGAGCGCGCTTTCAGTATCTTTGAGGTCGGCGAGCATTTTATTGACTTTATCAAGGCGTTCTTTTGAGGCTTTATCTTTTTCTTTACGCAGCGCTTCTTTCTCGACCTGGAGCTGCGTGATACGGCGGCGCACCTGGTCGAGTTCTTCAGGCAGGCTGTCTATTTCCATGCGCAATTTTGATGCGGCTTCATCCACCAGGTCGATCGCCTTATCCGGCAGGAATCTGTCAGTGATATAACGGTGGCTGAGTTTTGCCGCGGCGACCAGTGCGCTGTCGGATATTCGCACACCGTGATGCACCTGATATTTTTCTTTAAGGCCGCGCAATATAGCGACGGTATCCTCGACGTCCGGCTCATCGATTTTTACAATCTGGAACCGCCGTTCAAGCGCGGCATCATTTTCGATATACTTTCTGTATTCATCAAGGGTGGTGGCGCCCACACAATGGAGTTCACCGCGCGCCAGGGCGGGTTTCAGCATATTGCTTGCGTCCACAGCCCCTTCAGCGGCCCCGGCACCGACGACCGTATGCAGTTCGTCGATGAACAGGATGATCTTACCCTCCTGCTGCTCGATTTCTTTCAGCACAGCTTTAAGACGGTCTTCAAATTCGCCCCTGTACTTTGCGCCGGCGACCAGCGCCCCCATATCGAGAGC
>PUNP01000278.1 GCA_003551785.1 Candidatus Brocadiaceae bacterium
ACAGCTTTGAAAATTAAGGAATAGGCCTATGCACTTCGCTCTTGTGAATACTATATATTGTAGGGGCATTATTTCAAAATTGCTTGCCGGTTATCTGGTCTACTACCACCGCTTGCTGAACCAAACGGTAGAAAAGCTTGCCGCGGGAACACGATGTGCGACGGTTAAAGCGAAAGGTAAACTCGTCAAGATAGTAATCGAGGTGCGACGGTCGCACCGCGCCTTGGTGCGTTCCGACGAGCCAGCGTTTCAGCAACGCGGCCACCCGATTTGCCAGAGGAAGAAGATTCTTGCCCACATTTGCCGACTCTCGCACTACCTTATGAATATAACCCGCTCCAGTAAGATTGTTGTATCCGTTCCAGCTATCGGTTCGAACGACATTGCCAGGTTCCACCGCTCTCTCTACGGCTTCACGCAGGCTTTTGCCAGATGCATCGGCTACCCGACTCAATCGAATCCGGCCTATGCGACTCCCGTCCTCTTGGGCTGCTATAACCACCAGTGCCTTTCCTTCCGCGCCTCGGCCCCGTTTCCCACTTTGTTCGCCTCCGACATACGTTTCATCCACTTCTACGACTCCTGCCAGTCGATCTCGGCCGGGGCGAACCATGGCCACTCTCAGCTTATGCATCCATGTCCACGCCGTTCTGTAGCTTCCGAGCCCCAGCACTCTCTGCAATCCCAATGCGCTAACCCCATTTTTTTGATTTACCACATACCAGATAGCATAGAACCATACCTTCAGGGGCTTACGAGTGCCCTGGAAGATAGTACCTGCGGTCACCGAAGCCTGGTAGTTGCAGAACTTGCACCAGTACAGGCCAGTTTCCATCTTCCACGCCTCCGTGCCTCTGCAACGAGGACAGACAAATCCGTTAGGGTATCTCAACTGCCAAAGATAATCGCGGCATGCCTCTTCGGTGGCGAACCACTGCTCAAACTCCATAGTATTCTGTGGATAATTGGACACAATACGACTATACTACATATAGTGTGCACAAGAGTCAAGTGCATAGGCCTAATCTACTATTTGGCCACGGTCACCTTCCAGCAGGTACTGTGACCATGCCGCAGCTTCCCACCGTTCATACGACATATCTCCACCTGCAATACAGAACGAAGAAGAGATTAAAAAAAAGGTAAAGACAAAAATTATTCTTTCTGATCTCTGATTATAATATCTGAAGAACAAAAAAAGGGCATCCGTGATGGAATGCCGGGACAGCCGCCGATGACAATACATTGGTGAATCACCTCTCGTTCCGGCACCAGCCATAGGTTGGATTCCCCCACTGAAGATATCAATCATTTCCGGTTGCTCGTTCATGATCACATTGTATGCATATTCAGTGCCTCAATCAATACCGGGTTCGCGATAAAATCCATCTGCGGCCGAAAGACATTTAAAAAGGAGTTTCTCACCGTCTCATCAGGGAATCTGAAGGAAAACGCTCCCTGCAGGTCTGTGGGTGCGGTGCTTTCCGGTTGGTTTTGGAGGAACTCTTGTCCAGGACGGCCAGAATGCGCTCTGAGACGGGGATTTGATGCCCTGAAGAATTTTATGTTGAAGAATTTTATGTTAATTATAAAATATCTTGACATCTTTTTTAGAAAGGGTATAATTAAATTATTGAGCTTATATTCAACTTTTATTATTGGAGAGAGAGCTATGGAAAAGTTTTTGAAAAGGCGTTTGTTCACTCTGATCGAATTGCTGGTTGTCATAGCAATTATAGCAATCCTTGCCGGAATGCTCATGCCGGCGCTTCAGCGTGCTCGCGAGCAGGCACGCCAGGCTTCCTGCGTGAATAATCTCCGCCAGATCGGTCTCGCCACGTATATGTATGCGAATGACTACAGGGAACTTCTTCCCGAGCCCTTTATCAGTAGCTGGATCGACGACAGGACACCGGTGACTCACAACATACCCCGCCAGGCGCGGGTGCGCAACTCCGACCAGGGCTTTGTCAACCTTGGCCGGCTCTATTCAACGGGCCATCTCGAAAACCCCCGCACCTTTTACTGTCCCTCGGACGACCTTTACACATTCGATATGGATGACTGGAATATGGATGATGTCTATGGTTTTTACGTTTCCTACATCCTGGACCCCAACGGCAACAACCAGTATTTTCAGGATAATCCCGGGGAGAGCAATTGGCCGGATCACGACGCCCTGGTGATTTTCGAGACGCTCGGCAGCATGCCAAGCAATGCGATACTGTCGATGGACGGAGTTTCCTACGGTTGGCTGGGAGGGCGCCAGTCGCACCGTAACAACACCGATGTGCTGTTGAACATCGTATTTGCAGATGGTTCTGTCAGAAACGGAAACATCTTCTATCAGGATGTATCCGATCACCACGCCAGGTCTTATGTGGGATTCCAGCAAACGGTCGTGCCGGCGCTTGAAGAAAGCATGGATGAAAACATCTTCAACCCCCATTTTGACCTGTAACATGCATTCCCGAGAGCTTTGCGGCGGTGGAAATGCGGCTGAGATTGCCCCGCATATTTGCCGCCCTCAGATGCGGCGCATATGCGGCAAAAAGCTGCCCTTGCAGTATGTCAATACAGCGGCGTTTGCTTCCCGCCGCATATGCACCACTGAGAACGCGTGAAAATGCGGGTTAATCACCAGATATAAAATGCCTGCGAATAGAAAGTCGACCCACCGGCATCGACTTCGAAGCGCAACACCGCATCCCGCATCCCGCTGTATTCCACGCTCGTGCCGGAGGTGTATTGGCGGCCGTTCTTTATCCAGCGTATCTCTTCATAATCCTCCACATCCAGCACTATTGTGCGCTGATCCGGATCTGTGGTTATGCTGTTGAAAACGGGGTAAAACTCTGAGCGTGATCCGACAAAATTGTGGCCGCTCTCCAGTGCCTCGCGCACGGCTTCCATGGTCAGGTCTTCGGCCAGTACCAGAGTCAGGGTGGCGTTCCTTCCCACGGTGGCCCTGTGGTTATCGTCGCTGCCCTTTGCGAAAATATCAAAGTCGCGATAATACTCCATCAGCAGCCGGTCCCACAGTTTCAGATCGTCTTCAGTCCTCCCGCCGAGCTGTATTTCGATGCCCAGACAGCTCTCATAGTTTTTAATATAATGTCCGAAATAACTGATCGTCTCCTCCCACGAAGGATCATCGAAAAAACGGCTGACTCTTCTTCCTCCCGGGATGTAATCCGAGGGATGCGCCCAGTAAGAAATCCCTCCCGCTTCTTCGATGCTTCCAATCCGCACATCGTCATCTTCAGCATCGCCGGGGCGCCATCCGCAATGGTTGAACAGACTGACAATGTGCGGCTCCATTGTGGGCTCATTGCCTACCACGGCAAGCATCCCCTTCTCGCCGAGGTCAGGGTAAAAGGCAGCGGTTTCTTTTCCTTCGTGTTCCCACACGCGGCTCGGCTTTTCATCGATGAAATCGGTCCAGGGCCATGTAGGCAGGGGGATTTCCTCAGGAGTGAGCTCCGGGTCGCGCTCTCCCTCCCGAACGATGTATCCGGTGTCATGATCGGTGATGGCCAGGATGTTATAACCGGCCTCGGCGTATCCGTAGATCAGGTCTTCCGGCTCGCCCCGCCCGTCGCTGTAAATGGTATGACTGTGTAAATTCGCAATATACTGGTTGACCGAATCCCATTCAACCGTTTTATAGGGATTCCGAATCACGATCGGTCGCGGTCCATCCAATAGCAGCCGGCTCGACCGGTACGGCATGCGTTCCAGGTGCCCGTCGACTTGCACGTAATATTCTCCGAGATCCCCGGCAGTCATATCGCTCACAGTATGCTCTTTCGAAGTGGCTCCTTCGATGGGCTCGTCGTTAAAATACCACTGATAATTCACTTCACCATCCGGGGCGTACAGTTCGACAGGACCAAGCGTGACCGTTTCGCCGGGGCGGCCTTCTTTCAGCGGGTCAAGATCTTTTTCCCATACCGGCCAATCAGGAAGCTTCTTATGGACGGATTCAAGCAGTGCCGGCTCCCGACTGTCAGCGACCCTTACATAATACGTTCCCAGGTCGTCGGCCGTGACCCCGGATATAACAAGCTCGCTTTCTGTGGCTCCTTCGACCGGCTCACCGTTGAAATACCACTGATAGGATGGATCGCCGACAGGATCGTAAATCTCAACGGGACCGAGCGTTATGGTTTCACCCGGCCGCACATTTTTTTCCTTCGAAAGATCACGAGAAAAAGTTCGGGCGAACGTCCACTTCGGCATGCCCTCAAACACTCCGTCATTGCCCCTTGCCCTGTCCTCTGCAACAGTTCCTGAACCCTCGTTCAGCGGCCAGTAACCGACCAGGCCGTCTTGAATATCTCCGCCTTCATACAAACTGCGCACCTCGCTTTCGGAGAGGTCTCTTTGATAAATGCGAAAATCGCTCATGCGAGCCATCACCCCTCGGTGGGTGGGACTGTTGCCGATCCAAAGGGCGGAATCCTGCGTTTCTGTGGTGAGGCCGGAGGCCGAAATCGAATTCTCCTTCCTGCCGTCGATGAACAGCTTCATCACGCCGTCGGAACCGCTCGAAGTGATCGCTGCATGGATCCACTCATTCAGCGGTATATCACTGCTGCCGGGGCCTACATGAGTTTCTCCGGTCGAATGTCCCACGGTCAACCTCATGCTGTCGGGCCGCAGCCACACGCTTGGCCCTCTTTGCGTGGCCGTAGGAGCGCCGGTTCCTTTGCTGAAAATCTGCCTCCAGGAGCCTGTCGGCCCCTCCAGGACCATGATCCGGAAGCTGTAGGTGTAAGCGCTGAGACGGTAATCTTCGTTGCGATCGTCAACCTTCACCACATCCCGCGATGCACCGAACTCCAGCACTGGTTCAGCGAGCGGGGCGGAAGCCGCGACCGAAAAGCACTGCACGAAAAAAACAATCGAAAAAAGCAAATAACTCCTGCAGCCGATCAAAAAAATGAGATCCTTACAGCGCATCAGTTGTCTTCCCATTCCAGCCTCCAATTAGTGAAATTCTATCCTGTTTATTTCGAAACGTTATGAAGTGATGCATAGGCGCTGAAAAGCAAACGCATAATTCTTTTTCAAAACGGAGCTGAAAAAGAATTTATCTTGATTGCTATTCTTTGGTTGATAAAATAAGCTGGCTAACCCAACATAGGAGATGATCGAGGCATGTATGTATATGGTATCAGAAAGTTGAATGAGTTCAAAAGGTACGTTCTGGACCACATCAGATGCGATGGAGAGATGGCTGTTGTCAGGATGAGATTTGATCGGCGCCACAGCCTCACTTGCCCAATTGCGGGCTAAGAAACATGAAATCAAGAACAAAATGCTGTTCATGTGGTCGAAAGACAGTTTATCACCGTTTCAGCAGGGAATATGAACAAAAACGCTCCCTGCAGGTCCGTGAGTGCGGTGCTTTGCGGTCGGTTTTCGCAGGAATTCTGTTTCAGGACGGGGAGAAGGAGGGTTGGGAGGGAAAATTGATACTTTTTGGAGAGATTAAAAAAAAACGGGAAAGCCCCTTGACATCTCTGCCAGATAGGGTATATTAATATCATAGTTGTAATCTTCTTGTTTTTTTTGCAAAAAGATTAAATTGAGACGCTGCCAGTGCATTTTTTGCAATAATTAGGAATGGGGAATGATGAGTGAGGAATTAACGGCAACGGATTAAAGACTCACATGCGAAAAAAGCGGTTGAATAACAACTTGCGAACGTATTGTTTCTCTTTCGTAATTCCACATTTCTTATTCCGGCTCGTCCGGGTTAGGGTGTTTATTCTACTTTTTCTTTTTATAGAGGAGGTGAAAAGTCTATGCTTAAGTGCATGCAGAAGT
>PUNP01000806.1 GCA_003551785.1 Candidatus Brocadiaceae bacterium
AAAATCCGTGCAGCGGCACCGGGCGTATCCGGTACATCCCTAACGGTGACTTTAGCTTCATTTTCTTCCAGTGCAACTCCACGAACGTCAACCTGTTCCATTTCTTGGGTGTTACTCACGAGTGTACCCTCCGTAAAATTCCCGCTGGGTCTGACCCTGAACGGGACTGAGAATCGTTTAGCAATTTCAACTGAACGCGACTGCATAACATTGGCGCCGAGACTGGCGAGTTCCAGCAGTTCATCATAATCGATAGTTTTAATTAACCGCGCCTCGGGAACCAGGCGAGGGTCTGTGGTATAAATACCGTCAACATCAGTAAAAATATCACAGCGGTCTGCTTCAAGAGCGGCCGCCAGTGCTACGGCGGTAGTGTCGGAACCACCTCTTCCCAGAGTAGTGATATTATCTTCGGAATCCACGCCCTGGAACCCTGCTACGATAACTATTCTTCCTTTATCCAATTCTCCAGCTACACGGTCGGTATTTATTTGTCGTATCTTCGCTTTGCTGGAGACATTATCGGTATGGATACCGGCCTGAGCGCCGGTAAGGCTGACAGCCTCATACCCTAAAGAATGAATCGCTATGGCCATAAGTGCGATAGACATCTGCTCTCCCACTGCCATCAGCATGTCCATTTCGCGCGGCTCTGGTTCTTCATGTAACTGTTTAGCCAGCTCGATAAGCTCATCCGTCCAATCCCCCATAGCGCTGACTACCATAACGACATCGTTACCCTGTTCGAATTCCGCAACCGCTCGTTTAGCGGCATTTTTTAACTTTTGGGGGTCTGCAACTGAAGACCCACCGAATTTTTGAACTACGATTGCCATGTTTATTCTCGTAAAAGTAATTATTGAATGTGGTTGCTACACAAAACCAATTAAGTTATTGAGCTTTACTTACCCTGCCCCAGATCCTTTACACTTGTTTTTGGGTGTTCAGCGGCATTCTGATGAGTTAATTCAAGGCTCGGCGACAAAGTCGACCTCAAGGGTCCTTGCAGAACCGCAACGTAGAAATGACCGCCAGAATGCCCCAGCAAGGCCGGGCGGGGTGGCTGCTCATCTGCTGCATTCGTTGGCTTTAAGCACCGAAAGCAACTAATAATATAATGGTTGTAACTTTTCATTTCAAGTTCAAGCTTCGGATAACCGCAAAGCTTCCTCAACATTTTTTCATTTTCTTCGGCAAGGACTGCCTCAAGATAAACCTCGTAGTAAATGGAAAAGTGTAGTTTCCGGAAGCACCTTCATGACTTCATTCGCCCCCGTACCTATAACCAATACCTCCGGATCGGCGGGCCGAGATCATTTATCACAACTTCATGTCCACTCTTACCCCACCAGGAGTTATTTACTTTGTCCGGTAAGATAATAACATCATAAGTATACTTTTCCCCTGCAAATGCGCAGAACCTTACAATTGAAACTCAGACGTGGTTTTGTCTACAATGGTAAATATGCAGTTGAACACGCAACGCAACTCCGGACCATTATTCCACCAGCACAGGACACGTTGGTGATGCGGTAAAGCGTTGCACTGAATATTTCATTTTTTTTCACTTTTAGGTTATGAATAATAATAAACAGATGGATGAGCGGGAAAACAGGGATTTAGTGATGTTCAAGCTGATATCGCTTTCGTTTATTTCTATCATCATGTTTATTTCCGCCTGCCACAGCATACCTTCAAACCGCACCGACACGCATGATAAACATCCTTATGAAGATATCAGCACCGCTGATCCTGATGAGAACCCCCCTGCCGAGTCTTACACGCCGCCGGAATCTCCACTGAACGCCGTCGAACCGGAATATGAAATTGACGATATACCCTCCGTCCCGCAATCCGTCCGGGGTTATCTATACAGACGGGCAGCGCGCAATTGGCAGCATATTGTCATCCACCACAGCGGCACTGCAACCGGCAGCATGGAATCTTTTGACCGTCATGCACGCGAGAATCTGGGATGGAAGGGTGTCGGATACCATTTCGTTATCGGCAACGGCCACGGCAGCCCCGACGGAATGGTTGAAGTAACATTCAGATGGGAAAGACAGATTCACGGCGCACACGCCGGTGTCAGGCAATATAACGAGCATGGGATAGGGATATGCCTCGTAGGTGACTTTAATGCCGGGTATCCTACTGAAAAACAGATACGTGCGCTGGCATCGTTAACCTCATTCCTCCAGAAACGTAACAATATCCCCACCTCGGAAATATACCTGCACCGACATGTCAAGAATACAGCATGTCCGGGCGAAAATTTCCCATTTTATAAATTTATTTCTTTACTCCGGCATTGAGTTGGCTTCCTGAGAATGGTAAAAAATCATTTTCTGCTGATAATGTGCTTATCAGGCAAACCAATAAGCACACCGCGTGACCTACATCGTCTGTAGAAATAGCTTCAAGCGGAAAATGCATGTAGCGCACTGGAATTTTGACTAAAGCGGATGCCACACCGGAACGTGAAACCTGCATTTCCCTTGCATCCGTCGGTGTCGGGCCGGGGTAACCGCATATTTGGACCGGAATATTGTTGTCGACGGCTGTTTTTTCCAGGAGTTTACCTAATTTAGGATTGACATTGGCACCTCTTAATAGCACGGGGCCTTTGCCCAACTTTACATCGCCGCCCGTTTTTTTGTCGCATTCCGGGTAATCGGTCGCCCCATGCACGTCAATAGCTATCCCGATATCAGGTTCGATACCGTACACGGAGGGCCTGACGCCCCGCGCTCCTACCTCTTCCTGGACGGTATTAACGCCGTATACCCCTGCGTTAACCTTCACCTCACTCAACCGTCGCATAACTTCGGAGATGATGAAGGCGCCAATCCGGTCGTCAAACGCACGTCCCGCTATAATATTGTTCTGCAACCGCTGCATGCCTTCACGTACCGTAATAGGATCGCCGGGAGATACCATTTTTTCGGCCTCCTCCTTGTTCGAGACTCCAATATCGATCCAAAGGTCCTGCGCCTTAAACCGCTTCTTTTCATCACTTGAAGACCTTTTACAGGAAACCACTCCCGTCACACTACCTTGTGCAGTCTTTATGCTGACCGAGCGGCTGATTAATCCGGGGATAAACGGGGAGCCGATTGTAGAAAAATAGATGAATCCCTTATCACTTATATGCTGCACCATCATACCCACTTCATCGCAATGGCCGGCAAGCATGATCTTTGGTTTACCTTCAGGGTTGAAGGCAGTAATAAGATTCCCCATCACATCGCACCTTATTTCATCAACATGGTTCTTCACTCTTTTAGCGAGCAGCAGCTGCGCTTCATGTTCGAAACCGGAAGGACTCTGAATTGAGATAAGTGTTTCCAAAAAATTCAATGCTTCCTTCTCTATAGACGCCCTGGTCATTCGAGTTCCTCAATTAAAATTTATGAGTAAATACTTCTGGGATAAATCCGGACACAAGAAATGTCCGGATTTACACCCCCTCAGAAAAAGTAAGAAATAAAACACCAAAACTTCTCAGCTCATAACAGTTCCCGGTATCTCTTTTCGATCGAAGCCATTTCGTCGATATTGTAAGTCAGTCCACCGAACACGTAAAACCTCTGTGGGTTCAGAGCTTTGGCAAGCAAGGCCGCTGAATTGGAATTGAGTGAACGTTCGGGCGTTCCCGGAACGCAAACGATATTTATCCGCTTACAGCCTGCACGATCGGCAATATCCACCACTGCTGGTATCCCCGTATGCGATCTAAGATGGACGTGAGCATCAATAACAGGCACTTTCATAAAATCGGACATGACAACATCTCCTATAATTAAAATGTAGGGGCGTGGCCGAAAAGCGCACAATTGCCAAAACGCATCGATCTACCGCGCCCTTTCAGGGCGCGAAATACGTGTGAATCATCACCTCGGGTTGAAACCCGAGGCTACCGTACTTTGCCCCTCCGGGGCAAGGCCTTTGTCTTCGCCCCAGCGGGGCGAGGTTAGGTAGCCCCTGGTTTTAACCAGGGGGGAATAAATGATACAAAGATAAATGCGCCCCGGTAGGGGCGCGGTTGCTCTTGAAATAGCGGCATATGCTCATTATTGCCTTTTCGGCCAGGCTCCTGGCAGCATTTTTGCTTTATAAATATGAATGGAGCGCAGCACCGATGGCGGTAATAAATTGCGGGTAGGCCGGCACGGCTACTTCAACTCCGAAGCTGCAGCAGAGCGCCAGACGTAAGGACCTCAAGCGGGCCGTGCCGCCGTCAAATAAAACAGGAGAGGTCCAATTCAAGGTCTCGGCAAGCTCAAAGACCCGCGATGCAATAGCATTGAAAATACCCGATGCTATCGCCGGTTTAGGAACACCGCCTGACAGCAAAGAAACCACTTCCGATTCAGCAAATACCGTGCATGTGCTGGATATATTGACACCATGTTCCTTCCCCGTCGCTGCGAGCCTGTCAACGGACTCCAGACTGCCGACTTCCAGCACGTCGGCAAGTTCCTGCAAAAACCTTCCCGTTCCCGCCGCACACCGGTCATTCATAGCAAAACCTTCCACAATCCCCAGCTCGTCAAAGGTAACGACTTTGCTGTCCTGTCCGCCGATATCAATGATCGTCCTGAATGGGGATTCAATGTGGTCGGGATAGAAAGTTGTTGAACCGGCGGGTGGGCCAGAATCTCGTATCGCACCCCAATTCCGCCATGCCCAACCGACGCCGAGCGCGTTTGCATAGATTTCACTTACCGTTGAATGCGCATCACTGACGAGCTCACGCCCATAGCCGGTGGCGCAGACCCGGACATTTTGGCTCCCATTAAATCCCCGTAGTGTTTCAATCAGCCTTCGGCATTGTTCAGCTGTATCGGCTCCCGTCGGCTCACTAACGATTTTCAGCAGCCTTTCTTCATCCATCAACACAGCCTTGACAGCCACACTGCCGGAATCTATCCCTATAGCAGGCATGTTATTCACCCAGGTCGATAATTATTTTACCGCTGCCGACGTTTCCGGCAGCATCTTCAGCAGTGAACACAAAGACGTGTTCGCCCGCAGTGATATCAGGGGTTATGAAAGTAAAACTTTCTTTTGGGGAATCAAATATACCGTCATCCGGGAAGACAGGCTTCCAATCGCCGGCATTATGGCTGACCTTCATTGATGTGATTCTGCTTTTAGGGTCGCCGGCTATGCCGGTAATAACGAAACTGTCACCTGTCTGTCTTTCCGAAAACTGCAAGTCAGAGATAACAGGCGGCGAATTGTCTATAAGTATGGGGCCGAACACGTTATGGACAGTTTTAGCCTCGGCACGGCCGCGGGACGGTTCATCGGAGACTACGAGTTTAAGTAAATAATAGCCGTCGGGCACACGATGGGTATCCCAGCGATAGTTGCTTTCATCCCGAAGCCCCGCAGCCAATTCCTTCCATTCACGTTCATCGACCCCCCTGTAGTACAAAGCACTTTCAAGACGGTCCTGGTTGGGATCGGAGGCATCCCAATTGATGCTGACTTCCGATGAATTCGCCCGGTTCTCACGCCGTCCTGCTTGTTCATGCTCGGAACCGGCTTGAAAATGCTTGATCACGGGAGGGCGGTTTACCTGCTGATAGTTGACAGAGAAATTATACACTTCGGGAGTCACGTCGGGCCGGTCAGAACTCAGCAGTATCTTAACCTGGGCAAAACGCGCAACGGGAAGGTCGGGGCGGCGCGCCTCAATAGCGTCGTGGTCATACCAATCGCTCCAGGTATTATCCGGTTCTCTGGAATTTCCCATTCGTATTTTCATATCAACCGACGTATTTTCGGGTTGTTTGCCCAGCCATGTGAAAGAAC
>PUNP01000287.1 GCA_003551785.1 Candidatus Brocadiaceae bacterium
AGATGATCCACGAGGCCGAGAGCCGGATACTTGCCGGCGGGATGAAGCCCGGGCAGGATCCCAAGCAGGAGATCGTTGCAGAACTCGGCGGGGCCACCCTCCTCGAACTCATAGGCCATGAAACCGCGTCGGATCGCGGTGGAGCCTATGAGTACGTAAAGAGCTATGCAAAAGGGGACCCCGTTGCCGAGTGCCTGAATCTCGTAAACCGCATAAGCAGCGCGGTGTCGACAGTGCTGAGCACGGCCGAATCACTCAGAGATGATTCCCTGGCCGCCGCTCGGTAGTCAGTCTCAAAAACCTTTTTGCTAACAGAGCGATGGTTCTTGCTCTCGTTAAAGTTTTTGCCAAGCTTTTTTCAAAAAGCGGGCCAGTGGCGAGTCTGCTGCCGGCCCGTTCCTTTTATTCAGGAGATACCGATCATGAGAAAATTCACGCTGAAGGCCGTATATGAAGAAGGTCCGGACTATGCTGCCGTCCCGATCAAAGGAAGCGAACATGCAGCCCGGACCTTTGAAGACAAGATCCAGCTCGTGAGCGAGCCGGAAGAGATGATGTATCTGGTAACGCTCAACACCAGGCACTGTCCGACGAGTTATACCGAGGTGGCACGCGGGAGCCTGAACGAGACGATCGTGCATCCGCGCGAGATATTCAAGCGGGCGATCGTGGCCAATTCACACGCGATCATACTCGTTCACAACCATCCGAGCGGGAATGTTGAGCCGAGCCCGCAGGATCACAACATGACTGAGAGGATCCGGAAGGCCGCGAACTGCTGGGCATCAAGCTACTGGACCACCTGATCATCGCGCCGGCGACGCTTGAAATCGGCCACGTCTATTACAGCTTTGCAGAGCACGGCTGTCTCAAGTGAACATTAACCAGGGCCGGTGGGAGTTAAACACTCCTGCCGGCCTTTTCTTGGTCATTAAAAATATCTTTTCCCCATAATTCGCTCATAACACCTGGCTCAGTTTTTGGGGAGCAGTCCACCGCCGCCGACCGCAAGAGCGGCAAGCGCAATCACCACTGTGCGCTTTGAGGTAGCCCGAAGCAAGCTTTTTCTCAAATCCCTCATCTCCTTCTTGGCTGGCTAACCCCCGCCATCAGCCGCGCGAGGCACGAGTGTCGGCTGGATGGCCTGGTTATGTGTTCGATCAAAGCGTAGGATAGACATCCTTTTCCCTTTCCGAGCTATCCTCATCTTTCCATTTTAGGCGAAGTGCATGTTTTCTTTTCGTGCCCATATGAACTGCCGCAATTAATTCGACTGCCTGACCCGGATCAATATGCATAGGAAACTTATCCTCGATCTCGGATCCCCGAACTATTTCATTACCATCCAAAAACTCGATGGTAACGTCACGAGCCTGGACCTTTCCCTTGTTATAAATCTTCAGCCGATGCTTCTTGCTTCCTATTGAAACAAAACTAGCACCTAGCTCTGCACGGCCAGCTTGCTCAGCCTCACGTTGCTCTTTCTCCAGCACTAAAGAATTCACTTTCCCTTGGAGCTCCATTAACTCTGCTTCCTTAGCTTTGAACCTATGAGACCGCCAAGTTGCGTAGGCAGAAAGAGCAAGCGCAAGAATTGCAATGGCATCACTAACCGAAATACTCATATTGATCTCATTTGAACTTAATGTTCTTATTCCCTTTGAACGCCTTTTTTAGGTCTTTTTTCATTTTCTTCGCCAGGTCATCAAGCGCTTCCTTTCCGACCTCCTTGGCATGCTCATCGATGTTTGCAGCATTCTCCTGTATCAGCTCCGCCTTAGTGAACACTCTATCGCAGCCGATACACCGAACATTCGCTTCATCATCATCAATATCATCGCCGTGCTCGAACTGACTTCCACCGCAAGTTGGGCAAATGAGCTCAACGTTCCGTGCATATTTGTCGTCATCCATCGCTAACCTCCATCCCCGAATATATAACATTATATTTTACAGGCAGTTGTAAAAATCACTCCCCTATCATCATCTACTGCCCTGTAAAATACTATCGTAGTTACTTACTGAACGCCTGATCGGACAAATTTTTGTCTTTTACTCGAATAAAGCATATTCTCCAACAATGATGAATAAAACGCACACACAATTGCGGACTTGACTTGCGTTAACTCTGCCGGACCGGAAGCGATCATTCCAGCCTACACGCGTTTCACTTAAATATAGGACTATATCAAGCCAAAAGCAAACGAAAAACCCCCGACTATCCTCAAGAGGGGGCTTCTAAAAAGACATGGCCGGGGCTGTATATTACCCTGTTCATACTGCCGTCATTTTACCGTAACCATCACCACCACTTCAACGTTGAGCACTTCGTCTTCACTCCAGCAGGCGAGGATTGGTGTCCTGCGGAAGTGAGTGAACTACGATATGTTCTCCCGCTCAACACTCCTCACAATGTCATCCAGCATCACCATATCTCCGCGGCGAACGTCAACCACCGTGTTCACGCTGCGGCTGTCCAGAACCGAATGGCGAGGTAACCGATCCCTGGAGAGAGATGTGCCTTATACGTGTGCCCAAACGAGAGAGACAGATTTTCTGGCAGTGCGTGAACTGAGTTAAAGCCTTTTTTACCCGCTAAAAACGCGATGAAAGGCCTTTTTCAGGCTGAAAAATATCCGCAAGAACCCTTTTGTTTGGCATGTTACACGAGAACGGCACCACGTCCCCATGGTCTCCTGTACTCGCCCAGCACTTCAGAACTTCCAAGGAAATCTAACGTCTATACCTCGGGTTCTCCGACGTAAACCATCTGTGCTCGGTTCCGTCCCATCCGTGATATCTTTCGTGAAACTGCTGCATTGCTGAGGCGTGCTGGGCCAATACAAATGATGCATCGCTTGCGGAGGGTAGCGTGTCTTCATCTAACATCTGTAAGAAATCCGAGGTGGGTTCCTTGGACAGCAGGTTAATTACACGCTCGAGAATGTTGTTGAGCATTTTCACTTTCAGCACGTTCAAAGCCTCGTTGGGCTTTTTCTTTGACAGCTCCTTTACTTCGCCAATCATTGCATCAAGCTGCGGGGATATGAGCTCGTATTCCTCAGCCTGTGCTTCAGTTATCGGTTTTTCTGGGAAACTCTTCTTCATGGTTATTTCTCCCGGAGTTTCTTGGGGGGCGCTGTGTCGATGTTCGAGTCTCCAGCAACGTTCCATTCCCAGCGTCCTTCGAAATTTTTGCTGATGTTGTCAGCCCGGAGTTTTTCCAGGCAATTCAGATATTGTGCAAGTATGAAGGTGACGTCGCTATTGGAGGGCAATTCATCCTCATCAAATGACTCAAAGCTGTCGAAGGGACGATACTCCTCACCCAACACCGCGTTCGCGGTGGCCAGAACTTTGTTGATGAGGGCGAGTTTAAATTTATTGACGGCGTCGTTAGGGGACTTCTTCGCCATCTTTCCCACTTCGTCGTGAATGCCTTGGACCTGTGCATTCATCTTCTCGAATTGGTCTACATCCTCTCGTTTCATTTCCGCTCCTTATCCGGGACATGCCCTGGTGAATTCGATGTACTTCTTCTTCAGTACTTCAATAGGAAGCCGCTGTTTACTCTCGTAAAGCTGAACCATCAGTTCCACATCGGTATCGTCAAGAATTAAAATGCAGCGTCGTTGGCCAGACCAAAGGTCGATCGTGTTCTGAACGATGGTCCTCGGTGGACGATTACGCGTGAGGATGACACCAAACCGACCAAACTGCTCCTTCAAATATCTGTTGAGTTGATTGATATGTTCTCGTCCAACTGCCTTGACGTTTTTCAACTCGAGGACCATTTGCCTGCAGTCATACTCATCGTATATCTCACGCAAAAATTCCTGGGACCGATTGCTATAGAAAATCAGATCGCGGATCTGCGTACCTGAATCAACGCGGCTCTGCTCCGCCGCAAAATCTAGATGTGGGTAAACTAGTGAGGCCATGAGTTGACACATCATGTCTTCGTACTGTCTATCGGCGTTGTCTGTCTTGCCTGTCGGAAGTTTGCGAATCGTTGCCATTTTCCGCTTCGCCGAGGATACGGGTATGGCCGAGAAAAGAGGGTCATTTACGCAATCTGACTGCTCTCGCTCACGACCCCGGATATATGCTTCAACCTGACCGTAGTTATCGCGATTATACATGAGTACGGCCACCCGACCAGCTTTGGCCACATCAACTGCGTCGTCAATGCTCGGGAAATGCGCCTTGAAATAGTGGTCGTAACCAATCCAAGGAGTGCGGCGTAACCAGCGCTTGGGGACCAGCAGGATGGGTGACGAGTCATCAGTCAGTACAGGAAGACCTACTTTTTTTTGCTCCAACTGATGCCGCGCGTAGTCATAAACGGGCGATTGACATTCAACGACAGGAATATCAAGACGTTCGCATTCCTGAACGGTGTAATCAATAAGCCAAGACGTGAGGAAATTGCATGCGATGTCGCTAATCCTGTCTCTAGCGACACCGTCGATCAGAAGTTGAATCTCTTCGAAATGGACAAAGCCCGACTTTCGGATCTGAGGTATACTCCTGAATAGATCAAGGATAGCACGCGCGGTCCCTTGTCCTATTAGTTTACCCTGTCGGTTCTTTGATGCCCCGAAACCCACGGCGTTACACTCTGAGAGTCGAATTAGAAGATTTTCGGCCCGGCTTTCGTCCCCCCTGTGCACAAGAACTCCAAGGTGGTTAAACGAGTTCACCATTGCCGTGTGTAGGGACTGATCCTGAAGTGAAGGAGATTTCCAAAGGAGAAAGGGGTCTAAGAAGAGCGGTATGTCTTCGTCAAGGTAAGGAATGGCGAAGTCTACCTCAGCTTGTGTGAGAGATATGCCGTAATGATCAGTTAGTCTGGGTCGAATAAGTGTCATCTCGTGGACCACATGTTATCACTTGTCTTCCATCTTTCACCAAACGCATCGTGCGTACCTGTCAGGGAAAGGCACCCCGTCGTCGGGCGCCTCTTGTATCTGATCGAAGCGAACAACAAAGCTCACTGGTGGGAATGGAGCGCAACGGAATCCCCGTTCAGTGCAGCGCCTTGTTCAGCCAATTATGAAATTGACTTGTGCAAAATATGCCGGGAAAAAAGCGATTATTCCAACATACACACATTTCAGTATATATAGGACAATATCAAGAAAATAGCAAACGAAAATCCCCAACCGTGCTCAAGAGGATACCCGAGTAAAAAACATGACCGTAGTTTATGTATCTTTTATTATTTATGTCACCTTCATTTTACCGTAACCATCACCACCACTTCAACGTTGAGCACTTCATCCTCGCGCCGGTGCCCGATGCGGCCTATAAACGGTATGCTGCTGAAGTAAGGTATCTCCGAGATATTCTCACGCTCAACGCTCCGCTCAATACCGCCCAGCATCACCGTGTCGCCGCGGCGAACGTTTACTACCGTATTAACGCTCCGGCTGCCCAGGAATTGATGCCTCTCATCGCCGTTACCCACCCAACCGGCCAGCTCCGAGTCTGCCGATCAGGAAGTCGGCAGATCCTGGGATCATTACAGAAAAATCAAACAAAGCTACCCCGCCCTTGCCCTGTAATGATTCACCGCCCCTATATGTCGGTGCGACATTTTCATCTCGCCCAGGTAAAGTATCGTCTCCAGCCACTCATAGAACTCTTCCGTGCCCAGGGCCATGCGGACGGCGGCCAGCGAGCCCGATACCTGCCTGTGCATCCATGACGCCGTCCGCTCGATCGTGGCGTCCGGCACCTTTCCCCGCACCTTTATCTCATCACCGCCCAGCACCTCGACAACCCCGGCCCACCACTCCATCCGTTCCCTGCGGGAG
>PUNP01000730.1 GCA_003551785.1 Candidatus Brocadiaceae bacterium
GCACGTTCTTCAATTAAATCGGCACAGGCGGTTAACTTAAGCCATTTCGTGTTACCACAGGAATTAAGATAGGGGGTTCTTATCATACCGCATCCAACAAGCCCAACGTTAAGCGTTTTCATGTTATGCTCCTAAATAGTGGTAAAATTTGTCTAATTAGAGTATTCTAATGATTAAAAGGTTTTTTCTCAAGAGAATGTCTTGTGATTTAATATTTCGCGATTTAAGGCAAAACTATTTTCCAAAAAATACTTAATCCGATGGAGGCTGCCAACACCCAAAAGGCGGGCTTAAGCAGTTCTAACATGTTTTTTACAACGGAAGTGTGGAAATGTTCGCTGGTTACCACCAGGCACACGTGCACAGGTGATAGCAGAAAACCTATATACCCGAACCCATAAGCTAATACTGTCATTGACAGCATCTCACCAAAAGATGGTGAATTACCGATGAGACTCAAAACTATAGGGAAACTGGCCCCGATATAGCCGACAGCCATGCCTGTAGCTAATGCAGTGACAAACGGCAATATCATCACGAGGGCTAAAAGCGGTATCCCCCAATTGCTGAGTTCCATACGCATCTGATCGACTAAATACAGTCCAGCAGGCGTTTCCGACTCAATAAAGGCTCCATATATCCTTACGGCCAGAACTAATAATGCCATATTAAGTATTTTTTTTGAAAAAATTATTTTACGCCATTTCCACCGTGGAACCGGCCGTTTGATTTGTAAGTAAAGCATGGCGACGAACAGGCCAATGTTCATGGGTAAATAACGGTTCAGAGGGGGAATACCATAGCGAGCCCCGGCGCCGGCATGGAGTAAGCGAATAACGCCATAACACACTATTACAACGATAATAGGCATCATCAACATAAACGTATTGGCTAATTTATTCTCTTCTTGTTCGCTGGGAGTGGAACCAGGGTTATCCGCAGGCGCAGGGATTTTGCGTAATAGTTGAAAGTGACCGGCCCATATTGCAGCGATGCTGACCGGCATACCTAATAAAATCATTTGAGGCACATCAAATCCTGTAAGCTCCATCGTCAGCAATACGCCGGGGAACATCGGCCACCAGCATTCCCAGACATGACGGAACCAATGATTTGTTATCGCTTTAAGTGAGTCGGAGGCATGATTTTCCGGGTCACAGCTTTGCACCATCGGCGCGGAGAATAATGCACCGCCCGGCATAGGAAGGAATCCAATTAAAGCCGGTAGTATCCCCATCGCCGCATGTTTCGATACCTTGCCTTTAATATCATCGACAAGGTCTTTCATTATTCCGCTGTTTTGCATCTGGCGGCTGAGAATGATAACCTGACAGACGGTCAGGATAAGCATCAGGTTGTTGAGCGAGATTGCACTGGACATCGCAATCTCATACATAGAAAAGAGGTCATGGCGCGTCCATGTACCCAGCAATAAGGTACCGCATAATATGGAAACAATGAGCTTGCCACTGAAGGCATTTAATGTGAGAATAATCGCCAGAGTGAGCAAAACCTGTATGAGCACCGGTGGTGATGTTATATAGTGCATGATCAGCCAATCGACTACGTCTTTAATAGCAGAGCGAATCAATCAGAGCTTTGTCATTCAGCCGCCCTTCGATCTCGACATCAAAGAAATCTGCAATAGGTGCAAATAATTCGGGGGTGTTTCTCTGGATGTCAAGAGCAGCTTTTCTGACGACCTCAATTCCGTCCCTTGTCATTTTACCTAAGGGCTGTCTGGGAGGCCCCGCGTTCATCCCCAGTAGGTTCATGAGGGTTTTTACAGGAACAGGGTTCCTTGATTTGCAGAGGCGTGGGCCCCATGGGCTTGGTTCCTCTGTTTTTACGGTGACTATCCCTAATAGCGGCTTTAATGCGTTATACCATTTTTCGGCAGATGGCATATCGTGATCCAATACGGCTGTTATCATTTTTTGCATCGGGCCCGGGGCGATATTAGACATTACACTTATAGCACCGGAAGCCGCGATGTCAGCGTCGGTCAGCATCGTATATGTCAGGTCGTCATCACCGCTAAGGATTTCCAGCTCTTCACCGGCGCATTCTCTTGACCTTCTCATGTTTTCAAGGCTGCCGCTGGCCTCTTTCACGGAATTAATATTGTCGAAATCTTTGCATAAAATCGCTAAATCTTCCGGTAAAAGCTGTGTTCCACTGCGACCGGGGATAACATAGGGTATAAACGGCATCTCAGGAAACGCCTTTGCTATCGGAGAAATATACTCACGCCGAATTTCGATGGAACTGGGTCCGTTATAATATGGTTCGACCAGCAGGGCGGCATCGGCACCGATATCGACGGCATGTTCTGTGCTGCGCATTGCCTCGGAAGTGGAGTTTGAGCCGGTACCTGCAATGGTTATGCATTTATCATGGCAATATTCCTTTACCTTCTCGATGACTTTGGAATGTTCCTCCCAGTCAAGAGTAGGACTTTCACCGGTTGTCCCCATTGCGAGTATGCCGCTTATTCCCTCCGCTATTTGAAACTCTACCAACTGCTGAAGTTTATTGTAATCGATTTCAAGCCCGTTTTCCTCTTTCATCGGGGTAACTAACGCCGTATAACAACCTTTAAACATTTTTTTCTACCTCGTTGTTTGAGAGATATTTATTGGATGATAATGTCGCTTAACATATTAGATATCAATTCGTTATGACAATTTTGCCGTTGGTTTATAGACATGCAGGCCAGGGACGTGGCCGAAAAGACAATTAAAGGTTCGTAGTGAGCCCTTTCAAGGGCTCCGAAATACAGAAATTGTAACGTACTCCCCTGGACGCTTGAAAGCGTCCACTACGAGCCGGGATTTCGGCCACACCACTGGTGGTCCACTCCATTAGCGTGAATATAATACTCAAACTATAATTTATCGCAGCGTTTTTGTCAAGCGTTCGACCGTTGGGGATAACAATTTGACTCAAAATTGTCGTTCATACTTAACTCAGACATCCCTGCCTGTGGCAGGCAGGGCCGATTCCGCCGGTATGGAGGATGAGCCAGTCCCTGTCGGGGCGCGGTTGCACATGAAGTTGGGGCATGTGCTCATTATTAGCCTTTTCGGCCAAGCCCCTATTGGAATGGACCACTATATCGAATTGCTGAGTTGACGTTTCAGGCTGCGATAATCGGTCTTGCCGGTACCCAGCACCGGTATTTCATCGACATAAATGGTTTTATTTATATTATGCAGGGAACTCAGTCCCGCTTTTTTGATTAGGTCATTTGCTTTGCCCCGGTCGACATCTTTTCTGACAGAGAATAATACAATCTGAGGGCGTCCATTACCGCTTATGGAATCGACGGCTATTTGCGGGCCTGCATCACCCGTAGGGTAAGTTTCTTTGAGAGCGGCCTCTATCGCGGGCAGGGATACCATCTCACCACCTAATTTTACGAATCGTTTGAGCCGACCGCAAAACTTTAGGACTTTCTCTTCATCTTCCACCACTAAATCACCGGTTTTGTACCATTTTACCCCTTCAAATTCGACAAAAGGATCGGGAGCCGGATGTTCTTCATTACCTAAATACCCATTGAAAACACATGGGCCACGCAGGAGAAGCATTCCTCTCTGGCCGGTTTCTGCTTTTTCCCAAGTCTCTACATCAACTATGGCATACTCGAATGAGGGCAGCACTTTGCCTATGGTAAGTTTGCGAGGCGCCTTTTCATCGTTGACTGAGACCACCGGGGAACATTCAGTTATCCCGTATCCCTCAAGAATGATGGCATCGGAACACCGTTCGCTTATTTTTTGATAGGTATTTTCAGGGCACTTTTCCGCTCCAGTAACGGCCAAGCGCAATGTTTCCAGCGAGGCTTGTCCCGGGGAATTAATTATCCCGTCGAGGAAAGTCGGTGTTCCCACAAGCAAGCTCAGGCCATAGGCATCGATGACACGTGCGAGTGTCCCCCCGTCAGTAGGATCAGGGTAATACACCGTCCTGATCCCAAGGCATAAAGGTAAAACCAGAGTTACGGTCAATCCAAAGGAATGAAAGGGTGGCAGCATACCTAACAAGCAATCTGAGGGCTTAATCGATATGGATTCCGTGATGTCCCGGATATTATTCAGGATGTTGCAGTGAGTCAGGGGGACGGCTTTAGGGAAGCTTTCCGACCCGCTGGTGAAAAGAATCACCGCCGGTTCTTCAGGAGCAGGCAGGGTTTTTAGCAGTTTACCAGGTGTGAAACGGGCTTTTAAAGCGGCATTTATCTTGCTTTTCACACTGATACCGGCACGCAAATCAGAGAGGTAGATTATTTTATCATCTAACTCGGAAATATTTGTTCCCGTTTCCGATAAGCGATCAGTCAGCGCCCGGGCGGAGAGAATTCTTTCAACTCCGGCAATGTCAATACAATGCTTTAAGTTCCGTACACCGAGTGTGAAGTTCAGCATAACCGGCGTTTTTCCGGCCAGCAACGCAGCCATATAAACAACTCCCGCACCGGCGGTGGCCGGCAGCATAATTCCGATATTTTTGCCTGGCTGTGCGGCAATATGGGGTTTTAAGGCAAAAGCGGCGGTGAGTATTCGACGATAGCTTAGTACGCCGGATATCTGGTCGGCTATAATCGGTGCATCGGGGTTTTCGGCGGCGGTATTGACGAAGGCTTCATTAATAGTATCAGGGGGGGGAAAGCTGATTTTATCAGCATCACCCGCAGCATTTCCAGGGTGATTCGGAGCTTTTTTGTACCATTTAGCCGGGGGCGACTGTATTGGTTTCGGTTCAGGCAACGGTGCTTTTCCGGCCGCTGCCAGCGCCATATCGCCAACGGTTTGCACGGATTCCGTTGTACCGCCGGAAGAATCCCATTCTGATTCAAGCCAGGTGAGCAGTTCTGCGCGTCCCAGGCTGTCTATTCCGAGGTCTCTTCCCAGGTAATGTTCAAACTGTATATCGTCCCTTCCACTTATTTCCTGAAGATGTTCTTTAATACTGCTGACAATTTCCGGTGGAATTGAGTTTTCGTCGGGTGTTGCTTTTGACGTCATTTCCGGTTCGGGAAGTTCTCTGATGCCGCCGGTTTCCCAGATAGTATAGGGAACGTATATCGGAGGATGCGCTTTTTCATTATAAAAATTTTCGAGATACTCGTTAAACGTCTCCCGCGATGCGGAGCGCGGAATATCGTCCGGTTCGCAGAACTCAATGGTCACCTTTCGCCTGGGGCCGAAAAATATGAAATTTTTAAGAAGGCTCTTTACGGCCATTTTCACATTTGATCCTACATGCGGGGCATGCCCATAGGCCCAGCTGAAACTGCTTCCCCACAGACCACTTGTGCGGACAAGCACCGGGCGTGCTTTGCTGGACTTGTTCAATACACTGTGTGCGGCAATATTCCCACGCAGATCTTCAGAACTGCTCCGGTAAGCATGTCCGGAAGGGTAGATCAGGTAATTACGGCCTTTTTCCAACTCATCTGCCGTCGTTTGGATATTTTGGTCAATCACATCCTGTGCATTTTCAGGTGAGCGATCTACGGCAGGGAAGGAGATCACCCCCATCCGCCTGGCCAGGCTGCGGATAACCGGGCGGTTAACCTGATGTTCGACGGCCCAGGTCCGCGGCATAAATCGGCTGTGGAGGGTAGCTAATAAAATAACAGGGTCTATAAGCGCCGGATGATTCGGAAGGAATACAATACTTTTGCGGCCCTGGCCGGCTATTTTATCCAACCCTTTTATTTCTATTTTATACCTCAACCGCAGGAGCAGGCGGGTTAAAAGCGCGAGCAATAGATTCAGCGTATTATCCTCAGCCTTTCGTGTTCTGAAA
>PUNP01000058.1 GCA_003551785.1 Candidatus Brocadiaceae bacterium
ACTTTTGCCGCAGATGCGCCACTGAGAACGCGCCCGCAGGGTAAAACGCAGTTTAAGGCCTCGCTGGTACACACTGTAAATCTTGAAAGTCTCCAAAATGATACTTAACACATTGATTTTCAATCCGTTATATTAAATGTTGTCGTTGGTTTATGAAATATGCAGTTATGGCGATTCATCAGGTTTATAGGCTGACAAAACTCCATCGTCTTTCAATGTGACGGGGATGCCGCTGACAAGCAGTACAGCGGCATCGGCTTCGGCTGCAACAGTCTGGTTGCACCTGCCTGCCAGGTCCCTGTAACGTCGGGCCAGGGGGCTTTCCGGCACAATTCCCCATCCCACTTCATTAGTAACCAAAATAACCAAGCCATCAATAAACTCTCTGCAAGTTTTCACTAACCGCAGGCATTCAAGCTCAATGTCATCTTCTGTCATTTCATTTCCGGCGCTTTCAACATCCAACAACAAATTGCTCACCCAAAGCGTCAGACAGTCTATCAGGACAACGTTATAATTATAAGCACCGTCCAGGACACCTGCAACATCGACTGTTTCTTCGATTGTCTCCCATTGCATTGCCTCTCTTTCTTCCTGGTGGCGTAAGACTCTCCTATGCATTTCATCGTCTTCAACAGGGCATGTGGCAATATAGATGCGGGGCGGTCTGGAGATTTGCGCCAGTTGCAGAGCATAGCTGCTTTTACCGCTTCTGCTCCCACCCGTAACTAAAACTATTTCCGCCATCAACAAGCTTCTCCTACAGAATTATTATTGACAGAGTTATTGAGTTCGGTCAGAACACCGGCGGTATCATGGATATGAAAAGAGACAACACATGCCGGTTTAATTTTAAATGCGAGATAGGCTTCGGGGCGTATTTTCAATAATTTGCATATTATTGCAGAAATAACACCTCCGTGTGTTACGGCCATAGCCCTGACATCCTGAGCATACAGGATTTTAGTTAAAAACGCATCTATACGCTTTTGGAACGCTTTGACACTATCACCACCGGGTATGGCGAAGCCTGAAAAATCGTTCACCCACCTATCGAGCGCAGCGGGATTGTTCTGTTTGATATGTTCGATGCTTTTCCCTTCCCAATCCCCGAAATCGATTTCACGTAGATCATCATCTATCAAAGGTTCAAGATCGAGTTTACTTGCGATTTCATCGGCGGTCTGTCTACACCGCAGAAGCGGGCTGCAATAGATGCAGTGGAAGCGGCGTTTTTGCAGCATTTCGGCAACATTCACTGCTTCAATCTTACCCCGCTGATTAAGAGACGAATCCGTAGCCCCCACCAGCAGGTTCCGCTCGTTAGCATCTATTGATCCATGCCTGATAAGTGTTAATGTTTTAGCCATTTAAGTAGTTTATGTGATTTCAATGACTTCGCTCTGGAAATGTGCGCCTTCGCCACGGCGATGCTCAACGCCGGGATTAATGCGAAATCAGGAGTAAGTCGTTATTCGTAAATCAACGAACCTAGGGGCCTGGCCGAAAAGGTGCAAAATGAGAAATATAGTAACACAAGATGCCTTTCATAGTATAGCACGCATCCCTGCGTGCGCCCTGGACAGGCAAGATGCCTGTTATACATTCCGCCTGCACCTTTCCGACCACGCTTCTAGGGGTTTGGCCAAAAAGGCAGCAATGAGCAAATGCCGCTATTTCAAGAACAGCCGCGCCCCTGCCGGGGAGCATTTATCTTTTCATCATTTATTACCCCAGGTTAAAACCAGGGGCTACCTAACCTCGCCCCGCTGGGGCGAAAACAGAGGCCTTGCCCCGAATGGGGCAAAGTACGGTAGCCTCGGGTTTTAACCCGAGGTGATGATTCACACGTATTTTTGCGCCCTGAAAGGGCGCGGTAGATCGTCGCGTATTGACTATGGTGCGCTTTTCGGCCAAGCCCCCAGCGGTCCATTCCACTTGTTTTTATGGATTCAGCCGGAGCGCCGGTGGTTCAGATGCAAGTTGCAGTGAGAAGCCAGACGTTGTCAGGTCGGCACCGATCGGCAACGCAGCAGATGAGCCACCGCCGCCCGGCCCTGCAGGAGGCATTCTGACGGGCCATTTCTTCGTTGCGACTCCGCAGGGACCCTTTGGGTCGGCTTTGTCGCCGCGCCTCGAAATTCCCTCGTCAGAATGCCCCTGAACTACAAACACAAGTGGAATGAACCACTAGAACACTAAGCGGTAAACGCTACGCTACAGACAGGAAGTCCGGGGAACCCGATATCGACATTTTATCAATGTAAGGAGTCTAAGCGCCGACATGCTGAAAATTCTTAATCGCTCACGCCTACAATCTTTGCAATGCGTTCAGCGATTTTGACCGATCGAGGACCGGGCAGCATGGCGAAAGTTTCTTCTATAACGTGGATATTGTCATTTTTTATGGCCGGAATTGTTTCCATATCCTGCCAGACCTTCAGATATTTTTCACGTTCCTGCTCTTCCATCATCCCCTCACCGTGAAGTTCAATAATCAGTTCGGGTTTTCGTTGAGCTACGATTTCTTTACTGACACTGGAGTATTGCCGTTTCAGATCACCCATGATATTCTCGCCACCGACCAATTCCAACAGATCGTGTAGGAACCCCCCCGGGCCAACCACATGTATTTCCCTCAAACTTGACGGGGCACGCCCAACAACCATCAAAGTCCTGACAGGCTCCCAACCTTCATCTACTTGATTTTTAAGTTCGTCAAGTTGGGTCTGCATTTCGTTAACCAATTCTTCCGCCTCTTCTCCCGCGTTCAATACGTCTCCTATCCGGCGGAAAGAATCATAAATCGACTGTAAATCATCGATCTCCAATGATACTATATCGATGCCGTAACGCTTGCCGAACTGTTTAAAATCACCGGGCCTGCCGTGGACGAATACGACATCGGGATTCAGGGACAATATGATTTCGAAGTTCGGATTCATATAACCTCCGCATCGGGGTAAATCATCCGCTTCCGGAGGATATGTGGTAAAATCGCTGACACCTACGACCCTGTCACCCTGCCCTAATGCGTAAACTATTTCTGTTATCGAGGGTGCCATACAAATGATACGCTCATAGTACTGATCTTCACTCGAAACCTTTACCGACTCTTCATCACTGCAGCCGGAGAAGATAAAGTTTGAAAGGAAGAGACATAACAATAATGAAATGTTTTTCATTTTCATAAGGGTATTTTGATAAGCTGGGAAAAGTATTCAAGTACGTACACAAAGATTATTAAGTAATAAGCCCTTGAATTACATGAAGTTCAGATTAAGCACCTATTGCAGGTAACGAATCAGTGAGGCAAGAGCATGTTTCATATCTTTACGATCAACAATTTTATCTAAGAAGCCGTGTTCAAGCAAAAACTCTGATGTTTGGAATCTTTCCGGCAAATCTTCTTTAACGGTCTGCTCAATGACTCTTCTTCCGGCAAACCCGATCATCGCCTTCGGCTCAGCCAGAATCACATCCCCCATTGAAGCCCAACTCGCAGTTACACCGCCGGTCGTAGGGTGGGTCATAACACTGATATAGGGAATAGCAAGGCTATTGAGTTTTTGCAGGGCAGCGCATGTTTTGGCCATCTGCATTAGACTCAGAGCTCCCTCCTGCATTCGTGCACCGCCGGAACTTGATACGGTAATCAGCGGGCAGCCTTTTTCAGCGGCGAGTTCCGCAGCGCGCGTGAGTTTTTCACCAACAACGCACCCCATGCTACCGCCTCTGAAACGAAAATCCATGGAAGCAAAAACTATATCCACCCCTTCAATTCGGGCTTCTCCGCAGACGATAGCTTCCTTAAGGCCGGTCTTTTCGTGATCGGATTTCAGCTTATCAGAATAAGCGTCACCCGAGATAAAATTAAGCGGATCGTTAGCGGTTATATCCGCATCAATCTCTATGAAACTGCCCTCATCCAGATGCATATCTATTCTGTCATTAACAGTAATACGAAAATGAAAATTGCATTCTGGGCAGACCCAAAGCCGTTCTTCGACATTTTTACGGTAAACCATTTCGCTGCATCCATCGCACTTCATGAACACGCCGTCAGGGACCGGCTTTTTCTTGCGGAAGAACCTCATTTGCTTAACCCTCGGTCATAAAAATAATATTATAATAAAAAATTATAATTAGCTTAAGTAAATTCCTGGCCCGTTTCTCCTGGGGCGTAGCCAAAAAGGCAATAACCCTAACATTTCATAAATCAACGACAATATTTAATATAACGAATTGAATATCAATGCGTTAAGCATTATTTTGAATGCTCTCAAGATTTACAGTGTGTACAAACGGGTCCTCAAACGGCGGTTTACCCTGTCGGGCGCGTTTTCAGCGGCGCATCTGCGGCAAAAGTCTGCACTTGCAGTATACGAATATGTTCAACGGTGCGAACTTAAACCTTACTATCGACTGGCGGCCGCTCCAGCTTCAGCGACATTTCTCAACACCGGTATTGTCTTTTTGAAAGGCTTTTCGGTACCGAAAATAGCGGAGGCCATAGCAAAAACGTTGGCCCCATACCCCGCAGCAACTTTAATCGTATCGATATTTATACCACCGTCGACGTATATATCCACATCTTCACGGCATAACCGTCGCAGCTCAGGTATCTTGCAGCACCCTGACTCCATAAACTTCTGGCCGCTACGGCCCGGATTGACCGTCATCACAATTATAGAATCAAGCTGATGAGCAAATCCAGTGAGAGCCGCCGGTTTCATATCCGGACACAGAGCGACTCCGGCCTTAGCGCCGAATGAATGAATTTTATCGAGCACAGCCTCCACATCCTTTGCTGCCTCATAGTGGAACATCACTATATCGGCCTCGGCATCGAGAAACCAATCAACCGCCTGATCGGGGTTCGACACCATCAGATGCACGTCAACGGGTATGTCCGACACACGCTTAATAGCTTTAAGCATACGCGGTCCCCCCACAAAAGCCGGGACATAATGTCCGTCCATTATGTCCATGTGAAGAAGATCGGCTCCCGCCTGCTGCAACTGCTCAACCTGCTCCGCAATGCGGGCGAGATCCGAATCCATTATATTGGCTGCTATTTTAATCCTGTTTCCCATCTTGTATTGCTCACCAATAATTTGTCATATTCAATATCGTCGATAAAATTCACTTATCTAAGGCGACGATTCCCGGCAAATCCTTACCTGCGAGGTAATCGAGGCACGCCCCACCGCCGGTTGATATATGGCTCACCTGATCCTGCAAGTCGAGTTGTTCAATACTCTCAGCCGTCTCACCGCCGCCAATAATGCTGATACAAGAGGCCCCGGCGACTGCACGTGCAACACTGCGTGTGCCTTCGGCGAAGGCATCGATTTCAAAATACCCCATAGGTCCGTTCCAGGTGACCAGCTTGGCATCTTTGATCTTCTTTGCGTATTCATCCGCAGTAGCCGGACCAATGTCGAGCCCGATAAGCCCCTTAGGTATGTCTCCCGTCACCGTTTCCGCATCGGGACTGTCACTTATTTCTTTTGCACAAACATGATCGGAAGGGAGCATGATCTTGTGGCCATACTCCTGAAGAAGCTCTCCGGCCAGGTCGAGTTTGTCTTCTTCGACCATAGAATCGCCGGTTTCAACTCCCTGATAGCGCAGGAAGGTATAGGCCATGGCACCGCCGACCAGCAGCGCATCGGCCTTTTCCAGAATATTTCTAATCGCTTCGATTTTATCGCTGACTTTTGCGCCCCCCATAATACCGACGAACGGGCGTTCAGGCTCGGCGAGCGCTTTTTCGAGATATTGGACTTCTTTCTCTATGAGAAAACC
>PUNP01000211.1 GCA_003551785.1 Candidatus Brocadiaceae bacterium
AGGTCCTCCAGGGCGAGGGCGGCAGGCCGGTCAGCGAATGCACCGTGGTGGCCGAGAAACTGCTGAATTTTCCGGCGCGCAATCCGGAAGAGAAAAGCATCAAGGTGAATATCGGCTATGACGAGTCCGGCATGGTAAAGGTTGTTGTGGAAGACCTTGTATCGAAAAAGGCCGAGGATATCACCATCGACTTCTATGCCAAAGAAAAATCCGAGGCCTGAACAATACCAAGAAAGGAGGGCGGAAGTATGAATTTTTTGAGAAGTTTGTGCGACTGGACAGCTCCGTTGCGGGCGACAGTTGAGGAAAGCGCCGAGGGAAAATACATAGGCGGCACCGTTGATGTGAGCGTAGTTGATGTAAGCGGCAGCATGGAGGAGTCTGACTATCCTCCATGCCGGCTTGCCGGGGCGAAAAAGGCCAATATCGAGTTTGTGACTGAGTTGGCTGGCAAAAACCCCGGAGGGCATGTGGCTGTAGTGGAATACAGCGTCAGGGCAAGGGTTGTTTGTCCTCTTATGCCGGCTGCTTCCGGGAAAAATGAGCTTATAAAAAGCATCAAGGGTCTTAGAACATACTCGAGCACGAATACAGCTGCCGGCCTTAGAGCTGCAAGAAAGCTGATCTGCGCGTATTCCGGGGTGAACAACCCCAGGGTGCTGCTTCTTACAGACGGCTATGCAAATGCGGGCGGCAGCCCGGTACGCGAGGCAAGTCTTCTGAAGGAGAATGGCATACAACTTGACATAATCGGTATCGGTGGGACTCCAGCAGCTGTAAACGAGCGGCAGCTTAAAAAAATGGCTTCAGTGGTTAACAAGGAGACGCGGTACTGGTTTATAGGTTCAGTGCCTGAGCTTATCGAAAAATTCAAAAACCTGGCTCTCAGGGAAATCAGGTAGAGGGAGGTGTTTACAATGAGAGGCAATCCGATGCAGAAAGGGGGATTTCAGAATCCCTTGACCGGCGACAATGATGTTGATGAGAGGAAGGACGAAAGGGTAATAGGCGGGGTAATACGTCCCGGGGAGAGTGTTTATGTTTCTACTCGGAAGAGCGTGCTTACCCCGGACGGAAGAATGAGGGAAGAGATCCTGGAGGAAATGAAATACTTTTCCTGCGGATGTCCCTGTCATGCGGTGGAGGATATAGGCAGGCGGTGCGACCGCTGTGAAACAATAAACTGCCGTGAACATTCCTCCAGATGCGTCAGGTGCAATCGGTCTATATGTGTAAGATGCGCCAAACCTGACGGGGGATATATATTATGCGCCAGGTGCTTTTGGGTGCTTTTCTTCTTCCCGTGGCGTAAAGAGCGGTATTTCCGCTGAAAAGAGAAGGGAGCCATTGTAATGTCAAACATAGCGGGCCTTTTGGAAGCGCTGCTGAGGCAGGTCAACTCGAAGGAGCCTAATCTGCCTGACGCGGACCTTCTGATAATGCTGGCTATTGATCTGGGGATATTCGACGATAGGAAAGTGGCGGGCCGGCTGCGTTCCTATCGTCTGGCTCCCGATTGGTACAAGTTCCAGCATATTTGGCGGGTGATTGAACCCTATGTGCAGCGGGAGAAGTTTTGCCCGGATCCTTTCAGGCCATACCCAAAATCAGAAGTTGAGGGAGATGTGCGATTGGGTTTGGTTCCTGAGACGCAAGCTGTTTTTGGTTTGGATGTAGGCGAATTGATGCAGTCGATGTTGATTTCAGGGCGGCCCGGCGCGGGGAAGACGACATTCAACTATAGTATGATACAAGAAGCGAACCGGAATGGGATAACCTGTTTCATCCTGGATGCAAAACAGGATTACAGGCATCTTATCCGGCATGATTCGAACACCGTGGTGCTCAGGTGTTCAAGCACGGATTCGGCTTATCTTTTAAAATGGAATCTTTTTCAGCCTCCCGTAACAGTGGAACTATGGACACCTATTGTATCGGATGTAACTTCTGAGAGCTTTAATTTTTTCGCGGCGAGCTCGTCTTTTTTGACAGAACATCTGGACATTCTATACCACAGGATGCATCCCAGGATTCCGACTGTTATTGACCTGCTGAGATGGCTTAAGAGCATAAAAATACCGCTCATATCCAGGGACTGCAGGTTCAAGGAAACCACTGTAAACAGGTTTGAGGGGATAAGCCGTTCTGCTTACAGGACGGTGAATACAGAGCACAGCCACGACCTCAATGCTTTGCTTAAAAACCACAACGTGGTTATTGAGATAGACGCTCTTGGAACGAATACGAGGGGATATTTTGCAACCCTGATTCTCGCGCATTTGTTTCAATACAGGATTATGAACCGCGATGAAGCTAACCCGATTCTGGTGATATTCGACGAAGCGAATGAAATATTCAACAAGTTTATAGAAAAACAGCGCGGCAACATGCGAATTTCCACATTGGCAAGGCAGGCCAGAGAGTTTGGGATGGGAATTGTCGCTAGCTGTCAGCTGCCCGAAGCCGTCAGCAATTCAATCAAAAACTGCTATACCCGGATTATGATGGGACTAACCGAAGGGCAGAATATTGCAGATTTTTCCCGAAGCCTTGGTCTGAATCGTGAGCAGCAAGAGGCTGTATGGAGTCTCAAAACAGGGGAAGGGATAGTAAGGTTTGCGCGCCATCCGAGGCCTTTCAGGGTTGTTTTCCCGCCTTTTCCCGTGCAAAAGAATGTGACCGATACGGAATTATCCCAGCATGTCAGGAAATTCGCTGACGAACTCGGACTTAATGGGCGGGATGAAAGACAATATGAATCCGGGGCCAGAACGGATTCCCGGAAAACTGGAGACGAACAAAAAGAGAAACAGGATGATCAGCCCGGGGTTATTGCTTCGGGATTTCTGGATTCGCCCGTAAAGGTTGACAATGAAATTAAAACACTCCTGATGAATGCGCATCTCAGGCCCTATCTTTCGGTTACCCAGCATCAAAAGGAACTGAATTTAAGCGCCGGGAAATGCAACAGACTTATAAAACAGGTTGTTAAGGACGGGCTGTGCGAGATTGTGCCGATATCTCTTGGGGGAAGGGGAAGAATGAGCAAGTTTCTGGATTTAACCGATAAGGCATATGGATTATTGGGGATGGAGAAGCCGAAACGAAAAACGAAAGGAGGCGGGTTTGAGCATTATTTCTGGCAGGAAAATATATCGAGACATTACAAAACACTCGGATATAAGGCTGAGATTGAGAAAATCATCGGGAATAAAAGCATCGATGTATTCATTGCCAACGGGATAAAAATAGCGATAGAGATTGCGATGTGCCCGGATAATGAGGCTGTTAATGTTGCAAAGAATATCAGGGAGGGTTGTGAGCATATCATCGTAGCATGCAGGGACAGGAGGGTGAAGAAGGAAGTGGAGCGAAGCATAAACAAACATAACTATGCCCAGAGGGCCAAAATAAAGGTGGTGATTGTATATGAATTGCTTGATTCGAAAGATGGTGGAATTCTGGTTTTTTAGTTTGAGTGGGGTGCGGGTTTATTATGACAGGTATCCGACGTACACATCAACATATGACCCGGATAATTGTATGATAGGCTTTGTTTTAAGGTTGCTTGTGTATATTGCCCTGGGAGTGTTTTTTGGAATCATCCTTGGCAGGCTGGTAAATGCTGTTCTTGGCAGGATCGAGGGGAAAAAGGTTGTCTACAGGGAAAAGCCGCGGGAGAAAGATTATAGATATGAACCGGTAAACAGCGAATTGCCGGATGAGTATCTCCAGCGCAGAAAGAAATTCAGGGATGATGAATACCATAATCCTTGATTGGCGGTGTTTCAGAAATATTGCGGGCGTATATATGGGAGATGGCTATGAATATCGGAAATGTTTTCAGTAATGCGCTTTCTGTGGGTTTTCCCTCTCAAATAAGGGGGCTGAAGAATGCGGCGGCGGATATTTTCATGACTGTGATTTTCCCGTTGGCTGTATACGGGTGCGCTTTTTATTTCGGCATGGGCTTTACTGCTTTGACCAGATCTCCGCTGCTTCACTTTGCGGGCAGCATAGTTTCTTTAATCATCAACCTTTGCACGCTGGCTGTGACTCTTTTTGTCGGATTTATCACCGGGTTTTTTGATTTGATGCGTGATTCTTTGGGTATGTTTCCTTTCGCGCAGCCGCAACTGCGCGTGGTAACAGGGCTGATATTTCTTATCGGGATATTCAAAAGATTCTTGAATGTGATCGCGGGGGGCCAGAAAGCCACCGGTTTTATACTCGGGGTATTTGTCCCGGCAGCTTCAGTAATCGCGGTTATATTCGGGGTGAATTGGATGGACATGCAGCAGGATTTGCAGTTGTCCTGTGTTGAAAAAATCTTTATAGGGCTCGGATATTGGGTCTTTTATCATTTCCAGTCCGGAAAGGAAATCAAAATCAAGAGGCAAAGAAAGCCCGATTGGAGAAGTCGGTAATTTGAGCTTTTGAGAACAGAATGGGAGGGCAAAAGAGATGAATAATGAGAAGAGTAGCCCTGAGAACGGTGAAGGGCTCATAGGTTTTCTATCAGAAGCCACGGGAAAGAAAAAGCATCTATCGAAAGGTAAGAACACCGGGAAGAAATCTGCTTCCGGGAAAAAGGAATCAAGGTCCGAAGAGCCTGGTTATTCATTTAAAATCCCGAAGGCTGCAAGCGATATAAACAAAATGTCCTCGGAACATATACCTGAGTTTGATATGTCTTCATTTAGAAGGTTTTCTTCATGCGGGAAGGTGGATTACAAAAAACCAAAAGACTATTCAACACCAGAATATACTATTCCGGACTGGGTCTCTTATTCGGTTGATAATGCTTCGGAAAACGAGGAACCCGAAAAGGCCGAGATTACAGACAAATTCGGTATCCTGGGCATTAAAAAAATTTTAATGATATTTGCTGTTATCATGCTTGCCTGTATTTTAGCAAGTGCTACTGTTGCCCTGTTATTGTTCTTTAGCACTCCGGCGGGCAGGACGGTTTCAGTACTCGTGTTTGTTGTGTTGTTTTTATGGATGAAGAAAAAAGGCTGGCTGCCGTTTTGAGGGAAGCGATTGGAAAAATTGATTAGGAAAAATAATTTAATGTACAGTGAGCGCAGAATGAGCCAGGTTGAAGAAGAGTATTTTAACTACAGACAGCTCTGTGAGTTTCTGGGCATTTCCTATGGAACGGCCCGGAACTGGAAACTCCAGGGCAAGCTCACCTATACAAAATTCAGAAATAGAGTATATTTTCCTAAAAAAGCTATTTTAAAAGATCTTAAAATGAATACTATTAAAGCTGTCGATGCTATGATGGAAGAATTCAGAGAAAGGGAATGTTCCTGAAAAGGTTATTAGTAGTCAATTCTATTCACCGATTCTTTTCTATGCGCGATTGTTGATTCCCGGTATAACTCGTAAGTGCTCTCATCAACGTGCCCCACTATATCCATAGTAGTCTCCCGCGGGACGCCCTGCATAGCCATAGAACTTATAAAAGTCCGCCTCAGGCTGTGAACCTCTGTGACATCATTTATATTTATTGCACACATAGCCTTTTGAAAATCTCTGATAATTTTCCTTTTTAGCACTCCACCCATCCTGTCGGGGAACACAAAGTCGCTTTTGTCCGCGTGGTTGTCCTTGCGATCTTTCAGTATGGAGTGCAATTTTTCGTGTAAGGGGATTTCTCGCCTCCCTTTTTTTGTTTTCGGCGTCCATAATTCCGCTGTGCCATCAGAGCGTATGATCTGTTTTTCTTTTAAAG
>PUNP01000634.1 GCA_003551785.1 Candidatus Brocadiaceae bacterium
GCATCCATGTCAATATGGATGATTGTGCGGGGGACTTTTGCCGTTCTTTGGTTTCTATTCATGCCCAATATCTCTGTTTTAGGAGCTAATGTAAACGAATTTCAGTCGGCCAAAACCCATGATATTTATTGAAAGCTCTGCTGAAATATAACGGATCATCGTAGCCTACCTCTTCAGCTACTTGCTTTATTCTCTTATCACTGTTCCGCAGCAAATCAGCAGCTTTGAGCATCCGGCAGCGAATGACATAAGCATATAATGTTATTCCATAATATTTCTTGAACAATTTATTGAGATGATTGGGGCTGAAGCGTGCGACACGTCCTAAAAATTTTAATGTTAAATTCTTTTCGTTCAAGTTATTTTCAATGAACTTGGCTATATACTTTACTATGGAAAGTTGATAGGTTTCAGATTGGGCGTTGCTAAATTCTTCGGGCGCTTCAGTCCTGATAATATACTGGTAAATTTGGTTAAGTAAATCAAGGATGTCCGCTCGTAATATTTCGACAGTATTTTCAGAATTAATTTCATTATCTTTGGATAAATTTGTCAGTATTTTACTTACAATCTCACCTTTCCAGGAAACCCGATGTGTAATTTGCCATTGTTTGTCATGTGAGTATAGACTGTTCATGATCAACATATCGTCGTCGGAAAAAAGCAGCCACACAATGTTATGAGAGTCATTTTCAGGAGTTTTGGCCTGACAATGTCTGACATTGGGTTTTAAGGCGGCTAAAGACGGCGCTTTCATGTTGATAAGGGAATTATTTAATTCGATAATTGCGGAACCGTATGTGCAAATTACAATTTCAGGATAAGCATTAAGATGTATTGGTGAATAACGGCAATTGTCGGTTAAGTGATAATTCACATTATCCCGTTGATCCTCATCCATATCAACTATATTGATATCAGGGCTGTTAACCTCGGCGGTGGATGCTATCGAGGACCTTATCCAGGCTGAAGAAGCCATCTGATTTTTTTCTTTGTCGATTATTTTATCCATACTTTTGATTATTTTACCTATTTCAGAAAAAATTGCAATCGAATATAATTAAAACAAGTAAGATATGTCGGATTCTGTTCTTGCAGTAAGAAGAGATGCATTGGAAGTTATGCTCTTCGCTCTGTAATTAACCCTGATTGATTTTCTGAGGTAAAAATTATGTCGTTATCTAAAAAGAAATTGGCTGTAGAAGGTGGTGAACCGGTTATCAGAAGCGCGCTGCCTGGCGGTGGTCATGGTTTGGATTTGATCGACGAGAGTGAAGTGGAAGCGGTCAGCAATGCTTTGCTGAAGAAGAAATTGTGGCGATATGATGAAGGTTCACAATGTAATCAATTTGAACAAGAGGTGTGTGAATATCTTGGTGTAAAACATGCCGTTTTTGTCAACTCGGGGACTACAGCTTTGATTTGTGCGCTTTCAGGCCTGGATATAGGCCCCGGCGACGAAGTTATAGTGCCGGGATATACCTATATCGCTACGGCTGCAGCAGTTGTCAATGTAGGCGCTGTACCTGTAATATGCGAGATTGATGATTCACTTGGGATCGACCCTGAGGATATGCAGCGCAAAATTACACCTTATACTAAAGCTGTTATACCGGTGCATATGCGCGGTGTGCCTTGCCGGCTTGATCAAATTAGAAGAATTGCCGACGAACATGATTTGCATGTCGTTGAAGATTGCTGCCAGGCCATAGGAAGCAGCTATAAAGGCAAAAAGACGGGAACCCAGAGCACCTGTGGTGCATGGAGTTTAAACTATTATAAAATCATAACGACCGGGGAATCCGGCCTTATGTTTACAAACGATAGTCGTGTTTTTGAACGGGCTCTGTTCGCATCAGAACCCGCTTTACCAATGTGGTTTAAAAATAATGGATGGAATACCCCACCCTTCAGCAGTTCGAATTTCCGGGGGAATGAACTTCTCGCTGCGATCGCACGCGTGCAATTTCGTAAATTACCGGATATACTTAATCATTGCCGCAAACTTAAGGCTGTGCTTCTGAATGAACTAAATGAAGCCCCCCAATGTTACAAACATCAGCATATAGATGATCCTGAAGGCGAATGTGGTATCGGTATGGCTATAATTGCCCATAATAAGGAACTGGCTGAGAAAATGTCAGCGGCACTTTCCGCTGAAGGTGTTGGTGTTGGAACCGCTTACAACGACGGATTCCCCGACCGCCATGTTTATTCTTATTGGGATTCTATTATTAACAAAAATGGAGCCACACCTAAGGGCTACCCATGGAATGATCCCGCTTATGAAGGTAGCGTTGAGTATAGAAAAGATATGTGCCCGCAGACTTTGGATATACTTGGCAGGGCGCTGCGTATAGGTCTGCATGTGAACCTAAACGAAAATCACGTTAAAAAGATAGCGCAAGCTATTAATAAGGTCGATTCGGCTTTGGCATGATGAAAGTGTGCAGAAAATAAGCCGTTTTATCCCCACCGTGCATCCGTGCCGGTGGGGAATCTCTATTAGTGATTTCCCAACTTGATGACCGCATTTTCTTCAACATTCATCTTCTCTCTGTTAGCCCGCATTTCTCAAAACCCGCGAGGCTAGTGCTTAGTTGCATAAGTCCGCATAATGTATTTGGTAGACTCGTTGCCTCCTCACCACCGTGCCCTGTGCCGTAATTCACTGAGGACTTACCAACATTTGCCTTATTTATGCAACTAAGCACTAGTGGTTCATTCGGGTTATGCCTCCTCCAATTCACATCCGATACAGTGAACTTTTATGTCACCGATTAAATCTTTATCCGTAATTCGTACGGTTTTAACACCCTCACTTGTTTCGGCCTGAATCCAGGGGATCCGTATATTTTCCCAATCCGCCATTGGCAATAGAGGAACTTTAAGTGAATTTCTTATCGGGGACAGATATAATTCGTTTTCGATTCTGTTTATTCGCATCCCTGCGGCAGCCTGAGAAGCCCCCAGGGCTGTTATTCCCTGGGGGCCGAACGAGCGTTCCGTGTTGGTTATGCTGTCGCGGTATAATTCAGTTCCAGCTTTGCAGTTATTTAATAACTGGAAATCACGGTAATCTTCGATTTTGCATAAATAATCCAGACCGTAGTAAGCGGCCGTGTAATCCCGCCATAAATTTTCGGAAAACCAAACATTGCGTCCTCCGCTGCTGGTGTGTGCATTGCCATAATCCCGTTTGGTCGCCTGATCGGAACTATTAATGTCTCTTAAAAGCCTGACTTGATTCCATCGCGGCATTTTCATGTTCGTCATGAAGAGGTATAAAAGCCCATTAGTTGTGTATATAGAGTAGTCATCCCATCCATCTAAATCACCCTCCTGTAAAGAATCGCCGCTCCATGGGTCAATCATATTTTGAGTTGTTCTTTCCAGGCAGACCGAATAGTGGTCTTTAATCCAGGCTTCTTCACTTAAAGTTTTTACGCCTTTTGCAGCGAAGGCTTTCCATCTTTCCGGTGTACCTTTCCCCAATTTTTTTTCGGCTATCAGTTCCTCCATTTCTCCCAACGCCCAAAGCGCGGCCTGTGATTTAACGGCAAGATACGTTTGAGATTTTGCGAATTGAAGAGCGGGACCCGCATCGTCTAGGTGATTGGCAATTCCCTTGTCAGGAAAACCGTTGCCCTTGACATCGGAGTTAATAATAAAATTGGCAAGTTTTTTACACAGAGGATGGTATTTCAAAAAAAACTGCATATCGCCGCTGAAAAAGGTTCTGGCGGCCATTAAAAGCAGGAAATTGGAATTGCCTTCGACTTCCATATCGTATGGGTAGCAGGAACGGCCCAAAAAGTGATGGATCCCTATATCACGTGATAAGAAGGCGGAACTGCCCCCGTCTTCACCTTTTGCTTCCGAATTCACAGCAGCCCCCGCCCATTCTTTAAGCAGCATGTCAAGCAATTCCGGCCAGATATTCAAGTAAAATAGTGCACAGTTATATTCGACATCAATCGGGGAATGGTAGTACCTGTTCCCTTCCCATACACTGAACCAGTCGCTGCCGTCTTCCTGGCGCACCCACCAGGTATTGGCGATGTATGAATGAAAGGCTTGCGCGGTAAAATGAGAAGTCGCCGATCCTAACGACCAGTCTCTGAAAAGATTGTCAAAAAATGTGCATTTTTTGACGATATCTTCATAATTATCGATTGCCCATTGGGACATTTCCCAGTCGGATTTGAAATACTGATTATATTTTAAATCATACGAAGTGCCTTGGAACTCTAATACTTTATCCGCATTCCAAGCACTCCAAACTAATGATAATTCAGCATTTGCCCCTTTGGATAAATCAAAAGGAACATACAGTTTATTGGGTTCCTCAACCATGAAATCGCTCCTTCCACGGCATTTAAAAGATGTTTGTATGTGTTTGCCCGGCACCCCTTCGCCCTGACGGGAGATTTCGGGTGATGATGCTGAAATACTGTAACCAAAGCCGCATTCCGCACTCTCATAATCTTCATCGTCAGTCGTTATAGAAAAAACTATCTTGCCGGTAACTGGATTAATGTCCTCAGGCAGCTTTTCACGATTGAAACCTTCCATATAATCTACGGAAATGTCGATGAAGCAGAAGGGGGCGGTGGAAAGTTTTATGTCCCGGGGATAAAAAGGCATCCGGACATTTAAAGTCGCCTCAATACCGAGTTCGGGGATATTGCCCCGGTATTTCAAATCGGTCAAGGTGGGGAAAAACTCCAGATTAGACAATAAGGGACTTTCAGAAGTGAAAGGGAAAGCGAAAGTGCGCCCGTCTGGTAATTCCACAGCGGCATTTAAGCTAACTGATATGCCGGGGTATTTCTCCACAGTGTGATGATAAACCTTATGTGCGTCAGGGTCGAATATAAGGTTGAATCGGCTGCCTAATGTCGATGCATTATCCGTGATCAATTGCATTTTATTTTCCTCTGAAGGTTTTTGCTGGATAATTGAGTTATTTTATCCTTTAATAACGCCTATAGGACGAAGTCTGGCGACTTTCCTGGTAATGCCGGTGTTTTCCATGACATCGACTACTGATGTTACATCTTTGTATGCATAAGGCATTTCTTCAGCCATTGTTGTTTTACCGCGTGCCATGACAGTAACGTTTCTTGCCTTCAGTTCAGCCTTCAGGTCATGGCCCCTGGATTTTCGCACAGCCGCTTTTCTGCCCATCACGCGTCCCGCGCCATGACAGGTGCTGCCCCATGTTTTTTCCATAGATTTTTCAGCGCCGACCAACAAATATGATTCACTGCCCATATCGCCCGGAATGAGAACGGGCTGCCCAATACTTTTGTAAACGTCCGGTACCGCACTATGTCCGGGTGGAAAAGCTCTGGTTGCCCCTTTGCGGTGAACGCATAAACTGAGTTCACGTCCATCATGATGGTGTGTTTCGTATTTTGCGATATTATGGCAGACGTCATAAATTTGACGCCAGCCAAGTTCTTCACGTTCAGCACCAAAAATATTTGAAAAAGCTTTTAAAAAGCCAAATAAAGTAATTAAAGGCTTGAATATGGTAAAAGATTTAGGTTTTACAAGAACTAAAGAATTGATTAAGGAAAAACAATATTCAGGAACACCTATTGGCTACAGTGCAGCAGGTGAAATTGTTGAGGTTTCTGATGACATAAAAAACTTTAAAATCGGCGATAAAGTTGCTTGTTCTGGTTCAAAATATGCACATCATGCTGAACTGATTGAAGTACCTAA
>PUNP01000545.1 GCA_003551785.1 Candidatus Brocadiaceae bacterium
TGCCCCGGTGATTAAAGATGGAATAATCTATTTTGCCGCCGGAATATGGCCAATGCACGGTACTTTCGTTTATGCTCTTGATGCCGAAAGTGGTAATATAATCTGGGCTAACACGGGTGAGGCGACCAACTGGCAGGTTCAGCCCCACGGGGCATTCGCTTTCGCAGGACTTGCTCCACAGGGCTATCTGGCTGCCTCGGGTAACAGACTCGTGGTCTCTGGTGGCAGAGCCAGCCCAGCATTGCTGGATCTAAAAACAGGCGAAATAATAGAGTTGAGTATTAGAGGAAAGGCAAGCCCTACTCGTCTTCACGGAGGCTACAGGGTCAGAATTAACGGCCAACACTACTACAACCATGGACAAAGATATAAGCTTGCAGATGGAGATGGGCCAGAGGTTGCAAGATATTGGGTAGACCAGCAGCTTAATAAGATTGTTTCAGAATTATCAGACCAACTTCACGGTGAGGTATTTACCTCTCTCGCTGCGCATAACAGAATTTTTGTGGTTACCGATACGGGGCATTTGTATGCATTCGGCAGAACCGAAGTTGAAGATGCGGTTAAGCACGAATCTGTAACCGAACCAGCCAATGGGGACTCGTCTTGGTCTGACATAGCCGAGTCAATAATTGCTCAAAGCGGTGCAAATGACGGCTATGCCCTGTTTTTGGGATTAAGCCATGGCGATTTACTTGAACAGATTGCCGTGGCTGCCGACTTGCACATCGTGGGCATAGACTCTAATGCTGAAAAAATCAACTTATTACGAAATCGCTTCGATGATTCCGGTCTTTATGGCACAGACATTGCGATCATATCTGGCAGCCCTCTTGAGGTTAAATATCCTGCATATATCAGTTCTATTATTGTAATAGAGGATCCAGAAGCTATCGGGCTTGAACCCGACTGGCAAACGCTACAGGATTTCTATTCACTTTTGCGACCTTATGGAGGTAAAGCTTTCTTTTTATTGGATGAATCTGAGCAGCAGGATTACTATGATGTCATGGCTGCTTCAGCACCTGCTAACGCGAGCATAGAAATGAGTTCTGACTATCTTGTATTGTCACGTGACGGGGCTCTTCCCAATACCGGCAATTGGACACACCAACATGCCGATTCAGCACAAACCGTTGTTTCCCAAGATACCCAGGTTCGCTTGCCTCTTGGCATCAGCTGGTTTGGTGGTGTTTCCAATGAAAACGTGTTGCCTCGTCACCATGCCGGCCCAAGGCCCCAGGTTGCAGGCGGTAGGCTTGTTATTCTCGGCGTGGAGACAATAAGTGCTCGTGATGTTTACACCGGTCGAGAGCTGTGGGTTAGGGAGTTTCCAGGCATTGGTCATCCTTTCACGAATTTGGACCTAGAGGCCCAATATGCAGAGGGTGAGTCTGTTTACATGGACAACAACCCTGGGGCTACCTACATTGGCAGTCCTTATGTAACATTACCGGATAGTATTTATTTACGTTATCAAGAAATGGTGTACCGTCTTGATCCGGCTACCGGCGAGACACTAAAGGAGATTCATCTGCCGCCTAATGAAGACCCGGAAATCCCTGATTGGGGACACATAAGTGTTTATGGTGATCTTCTAATAACAACGACTGAGCCGCATATTTATCAGGACGGCAGGCTTGGAGATAGGAACTGGGACGCTACCGCAAGTGATAAGCTTGTTGTTCTTAATCGTTTTACTGGGCAGGAGCTCTGGGAGCGAGACGCCGACATAGGTTTTCGTCATAATGCTATTGTTTCAGGAGATGGAAAGATATTTGTAATTGATCGACTATCCGACGAGGTTTTTGATATTATGCAGACAAGAGGATTGGAGTCTGCGGAAGGCTCGGCTCAGATTATTGCTTTAGACGCTCAAACCGGCAAGGAACTTTGGTCAAGAAATAGCGAAGTTTTCGGTACATTTTTAAGTTACTCCGCAGAGCATAGTATTCTGATAGAGGGTGGCAGCCTTGATGGAAGGTGGCGCAAGCCTGATGAACCACGAGAAAAGATGATAGCTCGTTATGGTTCCGGTGACTACGGCGGTAATGTTATCTGGGAAAGATTAGGCAGTTATGATGGTCCGGTAGCTATCCTAGGTGACGAGATAATACCAGGTCGCCCTGGTATAACAAGATGCTTGTTGACAGGAGCAGACATTCACAGAAATCACCCCCTGACGGATGAGCAAGCCCCGGCATCTTATTGGAAAAGTTACGGTTGTAATACGGCAAATGTTAGCAAAAACCTTATGCTTTTCCGCTCAGGGGCTGCAGGCTTTGCCGATCTGGAGCATCATAGTGGAACGGGAAATTTCGGCGGCTTTCGTGCTGGCTGTACATCCAACATGGTAGCTGCTGATGGCATACTGAACGCCCCCGATTACACCAGGACATGCACCTGTACTTACCAGAACCAGACATCTCTTGGTTTGGTTCATATGCCGGATATGGATGTTTGGACTGGACACGATATAGATATGACCCCGGCGGAGCCTTTGCAAAGTCTCGGGATAAATTTAAATGCTCCGGGAAACCGCAAAGCCGGCAATGGAACATTTTGGGTTCATTATCCTTCAACAGGTGCGCCGACTCCGCATATTAATATCAGCCTTGAGCCTGCACATATAAACTGGTTCCGCAAACATTCACTTTTAGTAGAAGCTCCTCATGACTCTAACTGGATTGCCTCTTCCGGCGGTGAAGGAATTGAGTCCATTGTTGTAAGCAATCTGGAAGAAAGAACTTACTCAGTTAGCCTGCTCTTCATGGAGCCCGAACAGTTACAACCAGGGGATAGAGTTTTTGATGTCTTTGTTCAAGGAGATAAAATACTCGAAAAATTGGATATTATTGAGTTGTCGGGCTCACCAGGCAAGGCTATTAAAAAGACCTTTGACGTTAACGCAAACAAAAACATAAAAATATCATTGCAAAGTTGCCAGCGAACTTTTGTCCCGCCAATATTAAGCGGCATCGAAATCCGAAAAGCAGAATAATACCTCGTTTCTTATGTTATCAGCTTTGTTTGTTAGCCGTTTTTTCGCATAGAGCGGATACCCTCTCTGGAGGCAAATCTACCGCAACATCTCGGAGAGCATTATACTGATGGCGAAATATCGGTTGAAATGGTGTTTCTTGCGTAAGTTGGTAAATTTACTCCCTCTGAACACTGCTGATCGGATTGCTATACTTGTCTCTATATGCTTTCGGGCTAATGCCTTTTTCTTGGCGAAAATATCTCGCGATGTGGTCAATGCCCGGATAATTAAGACAAATGGCTATTTGCGATATACTCAGATTTGTGTTAAGCAACATCTTAGCTATTATGTCGACCCTAACTCGCCTGATTTCCTGTTGTATCGAACGACCAAGGGATTTCTTAAAACGCCTTTCAAGAGTACGACGAGACAGCATAGCATTGGCAGCGACACTTTCTACATCTATGTTTTTACGGCAGTGCTGATATATGAAACGAAGAGCCCTCTCAACGTCCTGATCCTCTACGGCGAGGCTATCTGTAGAGGATCTGTCTACCACGTGCGTGGGGCTTACAAGTATTGTCTGTGCATCTATTGAATGTCCTTTCATAAGGCGATTAAGCAGTGAAGCAGCCTGAAAGCCGGCATTACCGGAGTCCATTGCTATGCTTGAAAGTGGCGGATTTGCCAACTCACATATAAATTCATCGTTATCAACACCCAAAACAGCCAATTGGGTCGGAATTTGGATTCCGGCTATTTTGCTTGCCTCAAGAATCTGTTCAGCGCGTTGGTCATTGCATGCCAGCAAAGCCAGCGGTTTAGGAAGCGATCCTAGCCACTGGGCCATCAAGCCTTGCTCATATTTCCAGTTTTGTTTCTGCTGGGATTTAGGGCTCGGATAAAAATGAACATCAAAGCCGGCAGACCTAGCATATTTGGCAAAACTTTTACCCCGTTCTTGAGCCCATAATACGTCCGCTATTCCACAATATGCATAATTACGAAATCCTCTTCCAATAAAATGCTCCGCAGCAATCCTACCGGTTAATTCGTAATCACTACTGATCGTATGAAGCCTTACGACCTTTTTTCGCCTTGTTTGCATCGCATTTATAATTGGAATACCCATATCAAGCAACTTCTCAGCAATGTCCCAGGTAACATGTGAGATTATGCCTTGAGGTTCCCAAGAATAAATGTGATCAAATACTTTTTTCCCCACAAATTTACGCCTGAAGGGGAACTCCTCATAATGAAAAGGAGTAAGCCGATAAAATGTCCATGGCTGATAAAGCTGTGAGTATTTAGCTATACCACTGAGTAAGCCACGACCATATTCATTTTCAACCTCTATAAGTAATACAACCTTTTTTATTTCAGACATGATTAAATGACCTAATAATGTTGGTATACATCCGGCACAAAATACAAAATAAACTAGACTTTTATATCCTCTATCTCGATGCCGCCCACCAATCTTCTGGCATTTACCAGGGCATCAGCTCGAATCTTGTATTCGGCAGGGTAGAGAATCCTGTTATTTCTTTCCGACAGAGAGGTATAGTCCCTAGAGCAGTCAATCATTGCTATGGCTTGCGCAGCAGCTTCTTGAAAACTGGGGTCAGCGTGTCTCTGAATTTGCTGAGCTTTTTCAGTGATTAATTCCTGCTGCATTGTCAATATCTCTTTTAATGTTTTTACAGGATCTGTATTCAAGGATGACCTGTCAACACCACCGACGATTAATTCGGCTTCCAGAAGATTTTCAAAACAATAACCATAGTTGAACGGGTGGACTATATGAGGTGCATCGGGCAGTGTCGGTGGCCACTGACCATCGGAATTATATGAATTTGTAAGGTGAAACCAGGCTCGGGCAAGTTCACCTGAGTCAAGATTGTCTTGAACCTCATTAAGCTTTGTTCGGACAATGTCCTGCCATGGCCTTAGCAGTCTTGCCATTGGAGTCTCTGACCAAACCGACGCTTTCGCGCCGTGCCAAGCTGAGTCATCGTCAAAATAAACAGTCTCATTCAGTGCAGTTATATCGTTACAGGCAGAGTCAAAGGTTGTAAATTCGCCAAGTTTTTTACACTCGGATATAAGCGAAATAAGCTTATTTCTCGCAGTCGGAACCGCTTCAAAAACTGCTTCAGGGTTGTTCTGGAACTTAAGTTTGAACCAGCCGTTGGTCCCTATGTATTCGGCGTCATCAGCGAAAATAATCAGGGCGCCTTCGGGCTCATCGGGCTTTTGTTGCGAATATTTCCTTACAAGATCAATATATTGCTCGAGAGAATACCCAGGCATATCCATGAAGTACCGAACGCCAAACTGACACACACGATCAGACCGCAGAAAAGTTTTCAGTTTATCTCCAACGGCTTGGGTTGCCTTAAAGGGAAAATGCAGACCCGGTTCATTTCCGGGCAATTCGTATTTAAACCCAAAATTATAGAATTTCTTCTTGTCGGTAAATTCTTTTTTATATATTTCAGGCCGCTGGGCACTGCCATCGGGCTTTTTAGAAACAGAATAGGCCTCAAAGTCACCAACAAGGTTTTTATAGCCAGCATTAACAACCTGAATAGGAACATAACTTCGCCAGCCACACTCTGGATTCCAGAAGCTAACAGGCTGAAAACCCAGGTATTTTTTATATGCCTGATTCGAAAATTCTAGCGACCACAGCCCATCTTCTTCAGGAAA
>PUNP01000039.1 GCA_003551785.1 Candidatus Brocadiaceae bacterium
GAAAACTAAAATTAAATCTCAATGCACATAAACATAAATATTGTAACTCTTCAGTGAACCACTTTTAACCTGAAAAGTAAATATTCAGTGAACCCCGTCTCACTTGATCCCACCGGCCTGTCTGCGTGCGACGCACAGGCAGGCACAGGGCACGGTGGAGGAACAACGTGGTTCACTGAGGACTTACGGTCGCTGATATTAAGATACTCGATTTTGACCTTTCAATCAAGTATACATTTTACCCAAATGTACCCCCCCCCCTGTCAAATAAACGGCCCCAAAAAGTTTTTTTTCTTTTAAACTGTATTCAGCCGCTCTCAGGGGCGTTTATGAGGTTTAGAAAATTCAATTTTTTCTATATCGACCGCATTCGTATCCAAAACGCGCACGCTACCGGCGTCAGGGATATCGAGCGTGTAACGTCCGCTCGGAACTTGCGGGGGGAGGGTCAGGCGCATGTGCCGTCTTCGCGGATCGCCTCTGAGCCCCGACGTGTCAAACAGGGTCTCCACATCCACATAAAGCTCGCCCTCCTGCAATTCCCGGCCTGTCTTGCCGTTTTCATAGGCACGGACAAGCGCCTTAACCGGTGCGTCGGCTTCGGCATCTTCCGCGATCCGCAATGCGATACTCATCTCCAACTCCGTATCCCCCGCTTTGCGGAACATAATACCTGCCGGCTCTTCCGTCCGATCGTATTCGATGAGCGGGAAGGGGTCGATGGGATCTTGGATCGTAACCAACAATCCCATTGCAGCCGGCACACCCATCGTCGGATGGGCATTGGTATGCGCTCCTGCCGGGAGGTTTGACCTTGCAACGCTGCGTTCGACCAGGTCGTTGACAACCCGCACATAATTTCTGTCACCCGTCCACCGGTAGGCAATTGTATACAGCAGGGCGGCGTGGTTGGTGGAATAAAACGGGGCGGCGATCTGGTGCGGGAACCGGTAGTGGTATTCCAGCGATTGCAGCACGGCTTCACGGGCCGAAGCATCACCTGTGGCCTTATAATAATTGTACAGGGTTTCTACGTTGCGTTCCCATTTATAGAGCGCGCCACCGGAGATATGATCCGTCAGTCCGTTGGGGTTTTCAAGATCAATCAGGTGCCTGGAGAGGTCCCGGGCCATCTCACCAAATTCTTCATCCCAATCACGGACATATAAAGAGCTCAGCACTCTGAGCGGCATACCCGCTTCCCACCGTTCAAGACCGCCGTCCCTGCCGCGTGCTCGGGTCGGCGCTTCGCGCACCCGGTCGGCATCCCAATGTTTTTTCTTTGCCTCGCCGACCATTTTGTGCATATGCAATGCGTACTGGTCGCCGGTAAGGTAATAGTCAACCAGCCAGTTGTGTACATCGTGGCCGCTGGAGTCACCGGTCAATGTGCTCCGATCGCCCCATATGAAGGGCATATGCCCCTCCCAATAGCCGCCGGGACTGGCAAACCCGCCGCGGAATTTTTCGCCGGCGCTCCAGTGGTGCATCCACCAATCCGCTATGTGCCGATTAAAACGCGAGCCGTATTCATAATAACGCCGTTCACCGCTGCGTGCGTATAGGCCCCATACGCTGCGCCGCAGGCTGTAATCGGCCAGAATACCATGGCGGAAGAGTTTCCCCGTTGAAAGGTAAGGCGGGTGACCCCAGGCAATCAGTCCGGTACCGAACTGGGATATCAACCCGGACCAGTACTCGGATATCATCGCCTCTTCATCAGGAAAGCGTCGTTCGTCCTCAGGATGAATCGGCCAGCCGATCGCCCCGGTCGCGCACAGGTGCTCCGGATCGGCCAGCACCAGCGGCGGGCGCGCTGCGGCCACCGCACGGGCCCTTACCGCATCCTTCCTGTCCGCGTCCGCTCGCGGCAGCAGCCAGATATCGTGGGTGCGCGCCGCGCCCTGCGCGTTGCTCGGCCATTGGGCCAACGCTTCGGCGCCCTGCGGTTCGCGGTCTTTTTCCCAGTATTTGTTGATCCATGGTATGACGTTGCTGTCGGCGTTCTCGACGAGCCGATCCGCCCATTCGCCCCAGTATTCATCGACCAGTGTCTTGGCCCGGAAATCCAGTTCCCGCCCGCTGCGCCCGGACCAGAACGCTGCCCGCGCACCGTCCGGACCGAACGAAAGTTGCTTCGGAAACTGCTGGGCCAGCCACGGCATCACGACCGTCAGCCCGTAACCGTCATAAACCGCGTCGGCCCAATCGCCGGCCACTTCTACTTCCTTCAACTGTGCTGCGTCCCCCTCACGCATGCGCACTATTTCGGCGCGGGATTCTCTATCAAGGAAATGCGGATAGGTGTTCTGGAGCATATACAGCTCGTCATCATTTCGGATATCCGACTCAAAAAGTTGCGCTTGGCCCGGCTCTCCCAGCGCAAAGGTCGCCGAAGACGCCACGCCGGGTGTTCTGAACTCCAGGCCGTAGTCGCGCACCCAGATATCGTTGGTATCTTCGGTGAAAACAAGCGAATGCTGCACACGCAGAGAAGGGCTGCCGGCCGAGAGGTAAAACCAGACCCGCGCCCGGGCGGTTTTCTCGCCGTCGTCGGTCACATACCAGCCTGTACGCCGGACGACGACGTTGGAGTGACCTTCACGTAGCAGTTCCGTCTCGATCTCCGCCTCTGCACCGGCCACACGGGCTACGCGCCCCTGGTTGTCCTCAAGATAGGCTCCACCTCCCGACCCCGAAAGCACCAACCGGTCGCCCATGTGTATTTCTTCCGGAAGCAGCCCCTCAGCTTCAAAAACAAATACCGCTTCACCGGTATCGATCTTTAAGGTTTCATCCGCTTCTCCAACAACTCTGATACTAACCGCCGGCCTTTCTCTGTTCACCGTTGGTCCGTATTCCACGTAGTAATCTTGATCAGGCCGGCCGTTGAAAGATGCCAGCGCCCAGCGCACGCTGCCGTCGCGCCAGGTCGCCGTAACATCCACCTGCGCAGGCACTTCGCTGCTTTCGTTCATTATACGGATTCGTGCACCGTCTCCCAATTCTCCGGGACTGAACGGCAGGCCGACCGACATCGGCCAGGGCTCTTCGAGCCCGGAGACATCGTTTATTTGCAGAGGAAAACTCGACAACTCGCCGGCTCCTGCTTCAGCAAGCACCAAAAACACCATTATAATTAAAGAAAACACATTAAACGTCGAAAAATTCCCCGTTCTTTTAAGCATGTTTTTCATCTCCTATATTATGTAAATATTCGGTGAACCACGTCCAGCCCACAATCAAAAAAGGGAAATATCGATTTGCTCTTGGCATATAACCTAACCGCTAACCTCTACAAGTTAAACTAAGCCCAGTCTATCACAATCCATGTTGAATAAAAAATGTGTTCTGATTCTGATGATTCTGATATAAAGATTATATCGACATAGAAAAAGACCTGCAAACAAACGAATGAGAATTGACAGCGGCGCGAAAAACTGCTACTATAGTTAGAGTTTGTTTTTCTTGATATTTTATAGCTTGAAGCAACAGAGGGCGTATTTGCCCCGGTTAACGTCCTCCCTATTGTTTTGGACAATTTGGGTGCAAAACCTGTTGTGCCCACCACCTCCTCTCGGCTTACATTTTCTCCTTCGTGTTGTGGGAAAATCAGCTTATGGCCTAAACTGTGAATTTCAAAAGCCCTTTTTCTGAATCAGAGTGTTGAGAAACAATAAACAATGATAATAGGCACAGGTATCGATATCGTGGAGGTCGAGCGTATAAGGAATGCAATAGAGCGACACGGGGATCGCTTTTTAAACAGAATTTTCCTGGATGTGGAGATTGCTTACTGCAAATCAAACCAAAATCCTTATCAAAGATTTGCAACAAGGTTTGCAGCCAAAGAAGCTGTATTAAAAGCTCTGCGGGTCGGCTGGCAAAAGGGGACATCCTTTACGGACATCAGGATAACGAAAGATGATTCCGGAGCACCTTCAGTTGAACTGAACGGGCGCAGTCTGGAGATAAGTAAGCAATTAGGTGTCAGGAACATACATATAAGCCTTTCGCATATTAGCACTTACGCTGTTGCTTATGCCGTAGCTGAGAGTTAATCCTATAATCGTGTTTTTCCTGCTGCAGTTCATTATAAGTCTGTTGAGATAACTCATTTTATTATGCAAGATAAGAAGAAAAGAAAGCATGTCAGAAACTTCTGTATAATTGCACATATCGATCACGGGAAATCCACCCTGGCCGATCGAATGCTGCAGATCACAAAATCCGTCTCAGAACGCGAATTTCATGATCTGATGCTCGACGACATGGATCTTGAACGCGAACGCGGGATCACGATTAAAGCCAGTTGTGTTCGTATGTTTTATGAAAAAGACGGCCGGGAATATGAACTCAATTTGATCGATACTCCCGGACATGTGGATTTCAGTTATGAGGTTTCAAGAGCCCTTAAAGCGTGCGAAGGCGCTATCCTTCTTGTCGATGCCAGCCAGGGCATTGAAGCACAGACTGTGGTCAACTACCATCATGCTCTGGAGCAAAATTTGGTCATTCTGCCCGTGGTGACCAAAATTGACCTGCCCATGGCGCAGCCTATCGAAACGATGACGGAAATAGAGCAGAGCTTCACTTTAGACCCCGATGAAATATTGCCTGTCAGCGGGAAAACAGGCCGCTATGTGGATGACTTGATGGACGCCATAGTGGAAAAGGTGGCGCCACCGTCCGGAAACCCGGAAGAACCGCTGAGTGCGCTCATTTTCGATTCGACGTATGATGACTATCGCGGCGTTATTGTTTTTGTAAGGGTTTTCAATGGGGTACTAAAGACCGGTGACGACATCTTGATGATGGGCGCCTGCGCCCGTTATGAGGTGAGCGAAACCGGTGTTTTTACGCCGTCAATGATGCCGGTTGATCAGCTTGAAGCAGGGCAGGTAGGTTATGTCATAGCAAACATCAAAAACATCCGCGACGTCGTGATCGGCGACACTTTAACGCATTTGAAAAACGGAACTTCAGAACCTTTGCCTGGATATGAGGAACCCAAACCCGTGGTGTTCAGCGGATTTTATCCCGAAATAAATCAGGATTTTGCCTCGTTAAGGGGCGCTTTAGAAAAACTTTCTTTGAATGATTCTTCGTTTGATTATGAGCCTGAAAGTTCCGAAGCGATGGGGTTCGGGTTCCGCTGCGGATTCCTTGGACTGCTCCATATGGAAATAATCCAGCAGCGGTTGGAGCGTGAAAGCCAGATATCTGTCGTGCAGACGGCCCCGAATGTAAGTTATGAAATAATCACCACCGACGGCAAGACTGTGCGTATTGATAAACCTTCTCAAATGCCCGACCGGGGAATGATTGAAGCGATCAGGGAACCCTTTACACTGCTGAAGATAATCACCCCCAGCGAGTATGTCGGCAATGTTATGAAACTGGTTGAAAACCGACGTGGTGAGTATGTAAAGACGGAATTCTTCAGCGATCAGCGCGCAATGCTGGAATATAATATACCATTGGCGGAAATAATTTATGATTTCTTCGACCGACTTAAGTCGGGTTCACGCGGCCACGCAACGATGGATTACGAATGGACGGGCTACCGCGAAAGTGATCTTGTCAAAGTTGACATACTCGTTAATGAAACATCCGTCGATGCTCTCTCATTTATATGTCACAGGGACAAATCAGAATCAAGA
>PUNP01000176.1 GCA_003551785.1 Candidatus Brocadiaceae bacterium
CGATACACGTCGAGTTTTTCATGCCCTAAAACCATTTTTTCGATCCCGATCCCGATAGCGATCCCGATTTCTGGCATTGCCGCATAGTTCACAATCTGAACGGGGTTCACTGAGGATTTACGCAAGAACACCCAGTCTGCAGAACCTTCAGTGCAATACATAGTCTTCGCCGGGGAGCAGTTTTTCCCATTCGATTCTGAAAAGCTTCCCCGGGGCCGCATCTATCCTTCTGAAAGCAGAATGCGGTTCATCGGAGTCTACATATTTGTCCATCCCCGGACGTCGCATATCGTATAGATAGTGAGTGACGCCGTAATATCGGGCGATTCCCAGTATGAATGAGCCTTTTGAGTAATAAGCAAGGGCGGCGCATATACCGGCAGCTGTATGCAACCATGGGTATTTCCGGGCAGCAATCAGGGCCGCCAGAAAATATGCAAGCAGCATTGCGATAGCAATATCACAGAGCGTCTTCAGTGATTCGGAGAACATGTGGAGATTCGCCATCATCAGCAGCCCGCAAATCAGCCCGACTATCGGTTTCCCGGAGAACACGATACCGAGCAATGCGGCGGCGATGGGAAGTCCGACTGAACCGAAAATGATAGCGGGAATTTTCGCCTGCGGAGAATCAGTTCCAAAGTAATGAAAAGACGGCGCAATAGCCATACCCATGAAGGGCGGCCAATGGTCCTCTTTACGCTCTATGTCACGGTTATAAGGAATAAAGAACGTGCTTACATGCCGTATCATGAACCCGCGCCCTTTAATCAGACTGCGCCCCATCTCCGCATACGCCGCTTCATCCGCATGGCCGACAAAACGCACATCGCTTACAAGCCGAATCTTATACGCCGACTGATAAAATCCGAGTGATGCCAGCGTCATAATGACAATTATGTGAGATAAAATACGGTTATGAGCTGTTTTTGAGTACATAAAATCCTGTTATAATAAACCATCTTCAGCGTTTCAAACAGTCTTGGCCGCCTGGGAAGAAATCAGAAACATTACCGACGGTTAATATCGATGGATAACGCTCAAGGCAAGAGCGACATCATCGACTGAGCTGTTCAGCCCGATGTCCACCCCGAGTTCAAGGGCGGTATCTGTTTCAAGTTTTCTCCCTATGCCGGCTTTAGCTGTCGGTTTCCATGACCGTCCGGTTTCTGCTTTCATTGAACAATGGAAACCTAGAAAACCATCCCAACCTCTACCGAGATCATAATATGCTTTCGTCTCCTGCTCGAACTCTGCAACATACCCGTCCCTGTAGGAGTTGCGTGCTGCTGAAAGAGTGGGGGTAAAGAAAAACTGAAAGCCGTTATATTCCTCCCAGACCATAGGTATGGACAGCCCCCCTTTAGGCCCGCCATAGGCAAGATCATACTTTTCCCTCGGCAGCGAGACATACGGCTTGAGAGCCATGTCCTGGAGTTGAGGGTGCGCATGCGACTCAAAGAGGTTAAGTTTTGCGGCTATATATACATCGCCCATCCTGCGAGTTGTTCTGTCCAAATCTTCTTTTCTATTTTTAATCCGCGTCCATTCAAATGTTTCTGCACCAAGATGGAAAGCAGTTGTATCCGTAAGGGCAATTTTTAAAAGTGCGGGAAGCGTGAAACGGCGCACACGATGTGAACCTTCTTCATCAATGCTGATCCGTGGAATAACTTCAAACTGGAGCGTGCCGGCGGGTTCGGTATATGGATGCGGCTCGGGTTTCATACGACGGTCGGGCAGTGGAGAAGCATCAGAACGGTTGGCAACTTCAGCGGCTCCGGTTAGTGAAAAAATAAAAAATAAAAAAACAACGATGAACGATGAAATTTGTTTTCGCACTATTAGCTCCTCCTTAAAACAGTACATTACTCAAACTAAATGAAGGGAAATATTGAGTCAACCCCGTTGCCTCGTCATCACCGTTCCCTGTGCCAATGGCGATGATATGTGGGTTGTTTAGCCCGCTTTTCTCACAAGCCTCCAGTGGTGCAGATGCGCAGAAAGCAAGCGCCGGTGGTTCAGATACAAGTTGCAGTAAGAAGCCAGACCTTGTCAGGTCGGCGCCGATCGGCAACGCAGCAGATGATACACCGCCCCCCGGCCCTGCGGGAGGCCTTCTGAACCACAAAAACAAGTGGAATGGACCACTAGCCTTACGGGTTGTGAGGAATGCGGGGTAGAACTTATGTCATAATATCACAATATAGAATGAAGGTTCAAATTAATATGCTCTTTGCAGGCAATATAGCCTGCATGGCGGGTGTTTGACCCTGCTGTAAATCCTTCATATAATAATGCGGTACTTCAACTTTAAGGATTTTTTATGATCAAAAAGGGTTTTAGCATGAAAGACAAAGATATAATAGCAATTTTGGATGATCTGAACCAATCTGACTTAATGAAATCTTTAGGTGGATTATCCGGGGACAAGCGCGCCAAGCTCATGGACCAGCTAGCCTCGTTAAATTATGATCGGTTTAAGGAATTACGCAATTTAATCGAGAATCCGCCCGCTAAGGAGTCTTTGGGAAATGTTGAACCGGCACCGGTAAAACGCCTCAACAGTGATGATTCAATGGAAGCCGATCAGGCGGTTAAAGCAGGTGCTGCCGCCTTCGCGGACGACCGGGTAGCGGCACTGACGGTTGCCGGCGGACAGGGCACCAGGCTCGGGTTCGACGGGCCGAAAGGGGCTTTTCCCATCACGCCCGTTAAAAATAAAACTCTTTTCCAATATCTGGCTGAAAAAATTCAGGCGGCCAGGCAAAGGTATGATTGCCGAATGCCGTGGTGGATTATGACCAGCCCGACCAACGATAAGGCGACCAGAGAATTCTTTATCACTAACGACTTTTTTGGGTTGCCACAAAACACCGTAAATTTCTTCTCTCAAAACGTCAACCCCATCCTCAACAGTAAAGGGGGAATGACATTAAATGAAGACGGATCCCTGCTTGTAGGCCCTGACGGACACGGAGGCGTTTTCGAGGCAATGAAAGACGGTGGTGTCCTCGATGACTTGTCTGAAAATGGATTCGACCTGATCAGCTATTTCCAGGTGGATAACCCAATGGTCACCGTTGCGGATGAACGTTTCATCGGCTACCATTTGCAGGAAAAAGCGGAATTCTCCTGCAAAGTTATCGCGAAAAGAGAACCGTTTGAGGGGCTGGGCGTAGCTGTGATCGAGAATGGCCAACCGGGAATAATTGAATACATAGATTTGCCGGAAGAAATGGCGACTGAGAAAAATCATTCCGGTGAGTTAAAGTACCTGTTCGGAAGTATAGCAGTCCACGTTATTAACACTGATTTTGCGTTGCAGATGGCGGATTCAGTCCATTCGATGCCGTGGCATATTGCAGAAAAAAAATACCCCGTTACCCAACCGGACGGGAATACGGAAGAGGCTAAGTGCTATAAATTTGAAAAATTCGTCTTTGATTGCCTGAGTCAAGCTTCCGCCTGTGCTTTTGTCGAAGCCGAAAGGACCAGAGAATTTGGCCCTGTTAAAAATGCGTCTGGGAAAGATTCGCCGGAAGAATGCAGGAAAATGCTGCAGGATGAATGGAAAATCATCTTGCAGCAACTCGGTGTCAGCATACAAAAAAATGATGCAGGTGAAATTGAAGTGGAACTCAGCCCGCTGTTACCCGATCCACCGCCGGTATTCTAATATGGAAGGAATCATAACAACAATAGAATCTATTTCGTGCCAGGTCGATACTCCCGAGGGAATGTTCACCTGCACGGCACGCGGAAAGTTAACCGAAAGCGACACGGCGCATAATAAACCCCTTACCGTCGGCGACCGTGTCGAGCTTGAAGAAGTTGACCTGAACGCCAAAGATGCAGTCATAAGCGCCGTTAAACCGCGCACAACCCGCCTGTCCCGCTCCCACCCCTCAAACCCGCGCCTTGAACATATCATAGCCGCGAATGTTGAACAGGCGCTCATTGTCTGTTCCGTTAAAAGCCCGCCGCTTACCGCCGGCATCATCGACAGATACGTGATAGCAGCCGAGTATGGGGGAATAGAACCCGTAATTTGCATCAATAAATTCGACCTGGCAAATGATGAGGCGTATTCTGAATTCAGAGACATTTACACAGCAGCAGGCTATACCGTGTTGATAACTTCTGCGAAGACGGGTAAAGGGATTGATGAGTTAAAAAAAGTGCTTAAAGATAAAACGACCGTATTGTCAGGACACAGCGGAGTGGGAAAATCGTCACTGTTGAATGCAATCCAGCCGAATCTTCAACTCAAAACTGCACCTGTGGGGTTTAAAGGCACACACTGCACGGCCAAAGCGACGTTGATGAAGCTGGATTTCGGGGGGTATGTAGTCGACACACCCGGGATCAGGGAACTGCAGCCGTGGGATATTGAAAAGGTGGAAGTGCAGCAGTTTTTCAATGAGATTTGGGAAGAAGCAAAAAACTGTAAATTACCTGCCTGCACGCACCTGCATGAACCAAGCTGCGCAGTTAAAACAGCCGTCGGGGACGGAAGGATACCCTCGCCGCGCTATGACTCGTATTTAGCTATTATGGAGACTATCGAAGAGAGTTCCGAACCGCGAAAGACGGATGTAGATGATCCAGCGAAACAAATCCCGAAAAAGAAAAGAAAAAAAAGCAGGAGACGCCGACGACAGGATTTCGACAAACTTATCGACGAGCATTGGGACAACCTGGATGAGGTGGAGTTTTAAAGACCGTCAACTTATTTCTGAAATATCCCCCTCACTCATCCGCTCCGAGCAACGACTTGATACTTGCCGTGCTGCAGACCCTGATTGTCATATTTTTCTTGCTGATCGAGTAAGGCGTTTTGACGAAGGGGCAGACAAGCAAATTTCGCCCTTTCGGATAATGATCGCGGAACACCTCCAGAGCTGAAGCTTCAAACGCATCTGGGTTAATCTTTGCTTCAATGGCGTCAACCATACCGTTCTTATTATCTATGACAAAATCAATCTCCCGCTGGCTCTTATCTCTCCAGTAGTGCAAATACCGCAGTGGGAACTCACTGCGCAGTTCGTCCAGCACAAGGTTTTCCCAAAGATGGCCTCGATCAGTGTCCCGAATAGATTCCCATCCCCTTACATGAGCGATAAGGCCCGTATCGAACGCATATACACGTGGGCGGCGAATGATTTCACGGTGTCCGCCGTCAAAGAACGGGGGGATGCGGCAGACCGCATTAGCTATCTCCAAAGCATCAAGATAAGACATCACGGTAGGTCGACTGACACCGGCTTCTTTTGCCAGGTCCGTGATATCAAGCTGTCCTCCGTTGCGCAGACATAATAAACGCAAAAGAGTTAAAAAACCGGTGCGGTTCCGCACTCCGAAAAGTTCCGAAACATCGCGGGAATAGAAGCTGTCAACCCATTCTTCAAAAAAGCTTTCTTCCACTCCCTCGTATAGAAGGCGCTCGGGAAAACCGCCTCGAAGCAGACGGAAGTCGAAATCGTTGACATTAAAATGGCTAAGGCATTCCCGCCATAGGACGGGAAACAATTGGATGGAATATTTACGACCCGCAAGCGTGTCACGAAACTTTTTTGTTGCCTCAAGAGTCGAAGAACCGGTTGCCAATATCTTCAAGTCGGGAAAGACATCAGCGGCGATCTTTAACAGCA